>CAYTWF010000007.1:0-63017 GCA_964441705.1 uncultured Butyrivibrio sp. | reverse complement strand
ATTGCATTCCTTAGCTATATTCTCTGCAGCAAGCGCAACATTTAAAGAATGATTTGTCCATGGACCGGGATTCATTCTTCCAGCTGTTTCTAATTCCTGCAATGCAGTTTCTCGTTCTGGTATCATACACATTATCCTCACTTTGAATCAATCGATTTTACAACCTTAGTTACATCTATACAAATTTACTCATATCATTCTGCTCCAGCTTTAAGAGCGAAATCTTGTTGTTCAGTCCGCCGCCATAGCCTGTCAGAGAGTGATTTGTGCCGACAACCCTGTGACATGGGATAATGATGCAAAGCGGATTCCAGCCAACGGCTCCTCCGACAGCACGAGCGGACATTTTGATGATCCCTCGCTTTTTTGCGATATCCACAGCTATCTCTCCGTAAGTTGCTGTTTTCCCATAGGGGATAGTCAACATATACTTCATAACTTCTTTGCGAAAGTCCGTTATGCTCTTTATTTTATATGAAGGCGTAAAGTCGGGATTCTTCCCGGAAAAATAGATATCCAACCATTTCACGGTATCCTCAAAAACAGGAAGCAGTCGTTCCTCACACTCAGTAGTATGCTTGGCGGCATCTCTTGAGCCGTCAAACCACAGGCCTGTAAGATATTCACCATCGCTGTTCATTCGCATATCAGAGAATCCGTCCGGCGTTTTATATGTCCATTTGTAAGTCAAAAGCTACACCACCTTTTCATCTTAACTACACGCCCATATAGGCATTGGAATCTTTTGGTGCTTCATTTCTGTCTGTATCACTGTATTCACGAATGGCAGAGCATACCGTGATTTTATAGCTTTCAAACAGATTTTCTCTGCCTTCTTTCTGACTCATACGGTGTTCCATAACATTTCTCCACCGCTCCACGGCTTCTTCACTATCCCATACATTCATTGACAAAAGTTTGCCATCTTCATTCAGGCTTGTAAAACGCTCTGCACGAATAAAACCCTCAAATCCTGACAGCATAGGCTTCAACATAGCGGCTAATTCCAAATATCTTTTCATGCCTTCCCTCGTTGGCTTTACTTCAAATAATACAACTACTTTGCTCATATCCATATCTCCTTTATTCTATTTGCGGCTCTTTTGCCTTTTTCGGTATTCAGATGGAGTAATTTCCATCTCTTTTTTGAAGAAAGTATAAAATGCTGACAGACTTCCAAAACCAACAGAATAGGCAATATCAATTATCTTTGTTTCCGTATCTGCCAAAAATCGTTTGGCTTCCTCCAAACGGAGCTGGTCTACATAGGCTTTGGGTGTCATGCCATATTCATCCTTGAAAATATCCGCAAGCCTTCGCCCAGTTACACCAATTTCATTTAGTTCTTTATTCAAATCTGTCTGTTCACGGTATACCATTTCTATTTTTTGTTTTACATCTTCTGCAATCTGTTTCATGGGCTGATAATCAATCAAATCGCTCCGGCATCTCTTACATGGTCGAAACCCAGCTTGCCTTGCCTGTTCAGAACTCTCAAAATAACAGATATTCTCTCTTTTAGGTGCTTTAGATTTACACGAAGGACGGCAATAAATGCCTGTTGTCTTGACGGCATAGAAAAAAAGTCCATCATAGCCTGCATCGTTATCCAAAACCGCCTGCCACATTTCCTGTTCTGTCATAATTTTTTCCTCGCTGGAGCAGGGTCAGTAAGTTCAGGAATTGCACCTCCTGCGATTGCCCACAAGTACAGGCTGGCAACCGTTCCATACGGAGAATATCTTTTGCGATACTGATTAAATATTTCTTTGTCGATTTTTCGGTGTCGATACAGCATTCGCATTCCACGCAGAATCGCCAAATCTCCAAAGCTAACCACATCCGGGCGCTCCATGCAGAAGGTCATAATCATTTCCGCCGTCCATACACCGATTCCTTTTAAGGAAGACAATTCCCCCACAATCTGTTCATCTGTCATAGTCTGCAATGCATAAATATCAAAAGAACCATCCTTGATTTTTTCAGCAAAGTCCAGAATATAATCTGCTTTTTTGTAAGTCATACCAACAGATTGTAATTCATCTCTATTAAGGGATAAAATACCCACTGCATCCACATTGGCTAATTTTGCAGACAGTCTTTCCCATATAGTTTTCTGTGCCGCTGTCGATATTTGCTGCCCGATAATATGATGTACAACAGAGGAAAACAAATCATTATCAATCGGTCTATCAATATGCCCTATTTTTTTCAATGGCTGATGCTAATTTCTTATCTCTGGATTTCAAATATTCTACTTCTTTTTCTCCATAGTTAAAATACAAATACATCACCTCCTATTGAAAAATTTATCAGAAATTCTCGATTGTTTCTTTTCATATTTGGAAATTCAATTTTTTCTCTACACATTGGGGAATAATAGTTTCAGCGTATGAACGCCTTGTTTCCCACCCCTATTGATTCCATGTTTGCAAAACTTACAATGTCATGCTCTCATTGGAAAAATTATTAGCCATTATATCTACCCTATAAATTCTAATTTATATAGCTATCTATCGAACCTGAGTTCTACTTACTAGTATAATATAATTATCATTGTAGATACGTCACTAACATAACAAAAACCTTCCCTGTACTTTGACCGAGTCTAGGAAGGTTTTCGTTTTGCATTTGGTCAACCACTCTGTGGCGGTTGCCTTTTCTATTTACGTTATAACAAATCTCGGATTTGTTTTAATACATTTTCAGATTTTTAATAGCATCGTACTGATTCAGTTAATATTCCTTTTGGTAGTCACAGCTATTTGGCTTTCTTAGGTGTATACAGCCGGTTCATAAAATTCTTTTCAGCCGGGCATACAAGACAGTATACTCCAAGCGGAATAACCACAAGGCTTATCCACTGAGAGGTTGAGAGAGCACCAACGTGACCTCTTATTGTGTCACCCCTGAAGAATTCCAGAACAAAGCGCATTGTACCATACATGGTAAAATACAGACCGGCAGGCTGGAAATATTTGTGCTTTTTCTTCTGGGAAAAACACATAATTATGAATATAATAAGGTTGCCAAAGGATTCTACAAGCTGAATTGGAAGATAAGGAATACCGTTTTCGGCACTCACCGAATGAGAGTAGGCAATTCCAAACTGTTCGTTAACTGCGCCGTGGCAGCAGCCAGCGAGAAAGCATCCAATTCGTCCGAAAATATGGAAAAGCGGTATCGCCGGAACCATAATCATAAACATTCTTCGTACATCTGTTTTAAAGGCTTTGGCATACACAAAGCCTCCGAAGAATACCCCAAAAAGACCACCATAGTATACAAGCCCGATTGGAATATGGCTTGTGAAATATTTAAAGTCTCTAAAGAGATATGTGAATACTCGTGCAACCTCTTTTATCTCTGTTATCCAGTATAAAACAACAGCAAATACTGGCATAAAAATAAATGCAAATACAAGAAAATAAGCCATATCATCAAGCTCTATCTTTTCCTGACGGCATCTGATTACTGCATATATGGCAACGGCAATGGTACCGATAATAGCCATTACTGAATAGGACGGTATTGTGCGTCCGAAAATGTTCATAAATGGATACATATGATTTCTCCTAAAAAAATAGAGTCTGATGAAATACACCAGACTCTACTAATCTGTCTAATTCTAGTATGCTGCACTACAAGCTGCACAACCAACAACGCTTGCACAAGCAAGAACGATGATAACTGCGATAGCTGCAATAGCAAGAGTGATGATACCAAGTACAAGACCTGCAGTAGCCATTCCGTTGTTTCCAATAGCTGCCTTAGACTTGTTGGACATAATAATTGCTACGATACCACAAGCGAGTGATATGAATGCTGAGTAACCAAACCAGCAAAGGATTAAGCCTACGATTCCACATACAAGTGAAACGATACCAAAAGTATTTTTCTGCTGTTCCATAATAAATCTCCTTAATTATTAAATTTTTATAAAATTTTCATAAATAAAATATCATAGATATTGCCATTTTGCAAGCATAATCTGCAAAAAATCGGATTATTTCGACATTTTACTTCAAATTCTTGATTGCTTTACGTGCCATTAACAAATATATACCTGCCATTACATAAATAGCCCCACCTACAAGACCACTCAAGGTAGTGAACAGGTTAAAGTTAATGTCGAAATTATTAAATAAATTGCTAAGTATAAGATTAGCATTAAAGCGCTGGTTAAAGGTTGACAGGTTGGAAAGAACAGTACAGCCGCCCATAATAAACATAATTATGATAGGAAACATTCCGATTCCGCGAACATCCTTTTGACCATTAACGGCATATCTCATTTCTTTAATATTATGACGAAGAGATATGAAATAGAACAGTGCAAAAAGAAAGGCACATACAAATACTGCTTCTACAATCCAAAATACGAAAACGGGCAGGTCAGACATATTATAATATATATCCCAGTAGTACTGGGTAGAGGATGGGAGCATGTCCCATAATACACTTCTGAAAAACACCATAAAAATAATTACGAAAGTCAGGAATACAAATGCAATGGATGAAAATACTATCTGTGTAATCAGCAGTCCTGAATTAATTGTAAGTCCGGCTGTTGAAGTAGTCTGGCTGTTACGTCCTGCTGCATAAGAAACCCATGTGGCAATAACTGCAAGAATAAGAAGAATATTAACAGTAAAAATACCATTACCTGTAATGCCTGCCGCAATTTCCAATACAAGCTGGGATGATAATAAAATTGCAATAATAAGTCCGATCGGTGAACCCATTACCTTCTTAACTGCCGTATGTACAGGCGTCTGTATAACCTCTGTTACAGGTGTATGAACAGTTCCGTCCTGATATACATTATTACTATAAGCGTTATATGCAGGCTGTGAGTAAACAGGCTGCTCAGGGGCACCGCTTCGACAGCTGCAGGTAGTGCCCTCAGGGATTTCTTTTCCACAATATATGCAATACATATATGTACCTCCAAAAGTTTTTTTCTCTGATAGTATAGCACGTGAAATACAAATAATCTATATTTTATTGAAGACGAATTTTAAGTATATTTTATTGCCAAAACTGTTACAAAGTAGTATCATATTAATAAATGGGTTTATTATTATTAAAGCTACGATTGGGGTCGTACATATGAATGAATTGAAGAAGTCACTAAAGAAAAGAAGCAGGCTTATTTTTATTGTAATGGGTATATTTTTAGCTTGTTTTATTTTTTGTCTGTTTTTTAGCATGGGCAGTTATAACAAGTCCATGAAATATTACACACAGAGATACTATGAGATAGCCAGCGTTTCAGCTGATTTAAGTGCCTATAACATATCCATACGCAATTATGCACAGTTTGGCGGAGAATTTTACCTTACCACTGCACAGAGGGATTATGAGAATCTGAAGACCTCCTTTAAGGTAGTATATAAGGACCGCTTTCATTATTCAGAGGATGGAAGGTATACTATTGAGGACTCTAATAATATACTGACCAGACTCGATGATTCTATGAGCAGAATCACCAATTATAAGGACGCCTCAACAATCAAGACAGTATACAATGAAGATATTGACATATATGTTGATAATATTTCGGCAGATATCAATAGTGTCCTTGCAGAGACCGTAGACAATGGTAATCATTCATACCTTTCAATGAGGGGCGGAGTACTGGCCTGTGAGATTATGATGATTATTTCGGCTATTGCGTTTGCCATAACATTTACATACTGCGTTCATTTTATTACCAAAAGGATTGTTCATCCAATCAGCGATATTGCAGGCTGGTCTCATTTTTTTAATGAGGGCTACAGCGATATGGCAGATTTAACCTATGATGTGGATGATGAGATTGGAAGACTAGTTGAGTCATTTAACATAGTAAGGAAGAATCTTGCGGAGGCGAACAGACTTAAGGATGAGAATGAATCGGCACTTATCAAGCTGCGTAACGAAGAGGAATACAAGAAGAAATTCGTCAAACAGCTGTATGATGAGAAGCGTGAGAAGGATGAGATATCAATCCAGGCGAGACGCGATGGTCTGACAGGTCTTTACAATAGAAGGTCATTTGATAATATAGTTAATGATTTTGTGATTAAGAGGCCGGGAGGAACTGAGGGTGCGCTGTTTTTGATTGATATGGATTATTTTAAGACAGTTAACGACACGCTTGGTCATCTTGCAGGAGATGAGGCACTTAAGACACTGGCAGGAGCCATGAGAATAGTATTCCCGGGAGCATACCTGGGCAGATACGGTGGCGATGAATTTATTGCATTTGTTATAGGAAGTCCTACAGCAGATGAATGTGCTGCATATGGTGCAGAGCTTTGTAAAAAAATGGACAGGACGCTTTCCTTTGAGGGAAAGACCACCAAGCTTTCTGTAAGTGTAGGAATTGCAGATACAACTGGTGTTATAGATTATTCAGAATTATATATGAAGGTTGATAAGGCCTTATATTATTCTAAGGAGCATGGTCGTAACCAATATACTTTGGCATCAGACATAATAATATAGAGCAGGAGATTTATATGAAACAGAAGCATGTTATTTTAAGTATTCTGGTCCCATTAGCGATAGTGGGACTTATTTCAGTTATAGCTTTCATTTTCTGTGATGCGGGACTGGCATCCAATGACTGCTATGAGCAGTATGTTCCTTTTTTTACTGCATATTATAATATTATTACGGGTAAACAGAGTATGTTCTATTCTCTGTCAGGAAGTATGGGCTATGATTTTTGGGCAGTATTTTCATATTACCTGGTATCGCCACTGAATTTTATTATTCTTATCTTTGGTAAAAGCAATATTGTATATGCTGTTAATCTGCTGATAGTACTCAAACTGGCATTTTGTGGTGGAACCTTTTCTGTTTTTCTCAAGAATCGTTTCCCTGATGCAAAATGCAAGGTAATAGTATTATTTTCAACTATATACGCTTTATGTGGATTCATGGTTGGCTATGCCTGGAATGTAATGTGGCTTGATGGTGTTATTCTGTTCCCACTGGTAATTATGGGTCTGGACGTACTTATGAGAGATGAGAGACCAAGGTGGTACTGGTATACTATATTTCTTGCACTGCAGGTAATTATCAGCTATTTCATTGGGTATATGACCTGTATTTTCATATTTATGTATTTCTTTACATATCGGTTTAAAAGCTTTAAGGATTTCATACTTAAGCTCCTTAAGGTTGGAGGAGCATCACTCCTTGGTATTGGGCTTGGTGCGATTATTCTGATTCCGGCCTTTGGAGGACTGCAAAGTACCTATATAACAGGGGAACAGCTGCCTTCAATAGGATTATATGGCAGCTTTGCAGATACCTTTGGAACAATTATGCTTGGTAATCCTCCAATTGGAATTACCTTTGACAGACAGTATGCCAACCTGTTTATGACAGTGCTTGTACTGCTTCTTGCAATTGTATATATTTTATCCGGAAGAATTAAGGTGGGCAATAAGCTTCGCAATATTTTCCTTATTGGCATACTTCTTTTTTCCATGAATTTTAAACCATTGAATTTCATATGGCATGGCATGCATGAACAGACAGGTATTCCCAACAGATTTGCTTTTATGGTAGTGTTCCTTATGATAATTATGGCTGTGGAGGTGTGCCTGCAGAAACGAAGCGCCATTAAGAAGCATACTATGTTTATTGCATGGGGAGTTCTGACATTAGGACTTGCAGTTATAGTATTTTTCAATAGAGATACACTTGTGTATGGAATAATTACGTCAGCAATGGCACTTGCTTACGTTCTGATATTTAATTTCTGTCATTCAGGTAAGCTGAGATTTAACATAATTAATTTCTTCGCATATGCAGAGCTTGTTGTAATGTTTATTATTAGTATTTTCTATGCCAATGGCACGATAATTGGAGATTATTCATATTATATAAGTGATTTTGATACAATTAATGAGGAAAAAGAACCTGGCTATTACAGGGAGAAAATAGATGAAACCTACAATCCTAATGAGGACCGTTTTGAAAATGAAATGAGTGAAATGACCATTGAGGACATTACGCCGGCGGGATTGATTGAGATAAGTGAGTTTATGAAGAACATGGGACATCAGTCAATTGTTAATGAGGCTACGGTGTACGATATTAATTCACTTTCACTTTTTAATACCTTTAATAATTATGCGCAGACGATTTTTTACTGCAAAACAGGAGCAACAGGTGGAACCAATAATGTAATGTATTATGGTGAAAATGCTCTTATGGATATGCTGCTGGGTGTAAAATATTATTATACAAGATACTATAATGTATATTCCTCTGATTATACCTACTTAAAGACTGTTGGGAATGTAGACGTGTATGAGAATAACAACGCACTTTCAGTTGGATATGCAATACCGGACAGTTTGGCAGAGGATGATGACCTGCTGTACGATAATCCATTTACGACAATGAATAATATATGCAATGATATTGTCGGAGAGAATGGCTATGCAATCCAAAGCTTTGACTGTACAAGTGATAAGGATGAGATAGACGGAACCAAGAATTACAGATATACAGCTTACACGGATGGGGAGCTGCTTGTTAAGGTAGCAGCTGCAGATGTACATAGAATTATTTTCTCAGTTAATAATAAGGAGCTGTATACAATTAACAGAACGGGATGCGTGTTCGACCTTGGCAACATTAATAAAGGTGATGTTGTGGATATTAGCATAGAATATACAGAGGTTAAGGATAGCAGCTGTACAATATACGCTGCAAGAATGATAGATGGTGTCATTGACAAGGTATATAAGGAGCTGGCTGATGAGCAGTATGAGGTTAAGGACTGCACAGACAGATATCTTACGGGAACAATTGACCTGAAGTCGGATTCAAAGGTTATGCTTACAATTCCATCTACTCCGGGCTGGTCAGTGTATGTCGACGGAGTTAAGACAGAATGTGATACCTTCTGTGACCTGTTTATGGTTCTGGATTTATCTAAGGGCAGCCATGAGATTACTCTTAATTATATGACTCCGGGCTTTATGTATGGAGCATATGTTTCAGGAGCAGCTCTTGCAATATTTATTATAGCATTGTTTATATCGGGAATAGTGGAATACAATAGACAGAAAAAGAATCAGAAGGCTACAGATTAATAATTGAGGCATTAAAATATTGAGCTTCTGCCAAATCATGGGTTACTATAAGCATGGTTCTGGCGGAGGCTTTTTCTTTTACCAGCTTCATAACAGAGGCTTTGGTGTCTATATCAA
Organism: uncultured Butyrivibrio sp.; assembly: GCA_964441705.1. GTDB lineage: Bacteria > Bacillota > Clostridia > Lachnospirales > Lachnospiraceae > Eshraghiella. The sequence continues at coordinate 53,796 of CAYTWF010000007.1, read as the reverse complement.
GTCCTTTAAAGGGTTCGTCAAGAATAAGCACCTGGCTGTCAGCCATAAGTGCACGAAGAATTGCAACACGGCGTTTCATACCTCCACTTAAACGGCATACCCGGGTTGAGTGGGAGCAGCCAAGCCTTAGAAGGTCAATGCTGTTGTGAATATCTGAAGAGGTATAAGAATGTCCGGCGGTTATTCTGATATTCTGGTAGACTGACAGACCCTCACATAGTCTGTTTTCCTGAAATACTGCAGAAATGCTGGTGGGAGCAGCTATGGAGCCTGTATATGGAACAAGTGACATAATTGAATTAATAAGTGTTGTTTTACCGCAGCCGGACTGTCCCATGATTGCAGTTACACTTCCTCCTGGAAAGGTATGGGAGTAATTACTGATAACCTGATGTTCGCCGTAGGATACATTAAGTGCATTAATTGTTATGCTGTTATCCATTATATACACCTCCAAGAATATTGCCAATTGTTCTGACAATTAATACAATTATTTTCTCAAACGCTATGCTTACAAGTACAATAGCAATGGTCCAGGCAAAAAGCTGTGGTATCTCCAGGTATAGCTTGGACTGGTACAGGCTGCTGCCGATTGAACCTCTTACAAGTCCTATTATCTCAGCGGCAATGCCGGATTTCCAGGCGTAGCCGGCAGCAATCTGACAACCGGATATTAATGCCGGAATTAATGCCGGGATATAGATGTAGCGAATACGCCGAAGCCTGCTCATATGATACACACTGGCCATTTCAAGCATTAGTGGGTCAGTACCTTCAATACCTGTTCGTACATTAGTATAGATTATCGGCATAACCATAAGAGCTGCAATGAGTATGGGAAGCTGTCTGGAGCTTGTCCATAAAAGTGCAAGAATGACAAAGGATGCAACAGGAATGGCTTTGATTACCTTAACGGGAACATCTATAAGTGAGCGAAGAACAGGTGAGGTACAGGCAAGTGCTGCAAGAATAATTCCTGATACCAGACCAATTCCAAAGCCTGTTGCAATGCCTGAAAGTGATATGAGAATGCTTTTCCAGAAATTTTGCGTTGCTCCAAGAGAAAAAAGAGTCCGAACCACTGTCACAGGTCCGGGAAGAAATATTTCCTTATCAATAAGGAGGGCCGCAATGTGCCATATGATTAACCATATAATAACTGATGGAATTACTAACCATTTTTTCTTCATTGTGGTCCTCCTTATATTTCTATATGTGTACTTTTATTTACCTGTGTAGTAGAAATTATCATCTGGCAGCTTGCCGCCAACGGCTTTTGGGTTGGCATCTGAAAGCACCTGAAGATATGCAGCCACCTTGCTCTTCATGTCAGAGCCTGTTATAAAGGTAACGTTACATTCAGGTATGGCTTTCTGGGCAATTGCAGCCTTAAATATATCAAAGCTTTCAACAAGAGCAGCAGTATCCTCTACATTAGAGTTGGCATATTCAGTTGATGCCTGATATTCCTTAAGAAATTCCTCAAACTGGTCTGGATGCTCCTCTATAAATGCCTTTCTTGCAATCACAACTCCGGTAACAACTGTACTGTCAGAGCCTGTCTTTTCCCATTCCTCTGTTACGTCAAGTGCAACAGTAAGAGCAGCGTCGGAGGTCTGTGCAACAGTTACATATGGCTGTGGAAGCATGGCAACTGCAGAATCCATTGTCTTAATTGTAGATACAACTTCGGCAGCTTCTGAGCAGAACTGGATTGTAACGTCTGTATCAGGGTCAATGCCGTTGCTGCTTAAAAGATATCTTAAGGTGTATTCAGGGGTTGTTCCCTGACCGGTCATATAAATTGTTTTGCCTTTAAGGTCTGCAACACTGTTAATTGTCTCATTTTTCTCAACAATATAGAGAACTCCAAGTGTGTTAATTGCAGCTACCTGTATGGCACCCTCTGTCTTATTATACAGAACAGAAGCAAGATTACATGGAACAGCAGCTACATCAATACTTCCGTTGACGATGCCTGCTGAAATCTCATCAGCAGTTCCGTAGATTGAATAGTTATATTTGTTAATGGTATTACCGTTGTCTGAATCGGAGAAGAGCTTAACAAGACCAATTGAGGTTGGTCCCTTAAGTGATGCAATATTATAATCACAGCCCACTACTGGAGCCGCGGTGGTTGTCTCTGCTTCGGTTGTTACAGCTTCCTTTTCGGTTGTTGTTTCATCTGTATTAGAGGCAGCCTTTTTGCCTGAGCATGCACTGAGTGTGGTAATCATTAATGCAGCAAGTACTAGTAATGCAATTCTTTTTTTCATAAATTATGCCATCCTTTTCTGTGAATTAATTAAGCCTTGTCTTTTGAGATTTGGCAGGATAATTATACAGTAGCAGTTACCAAAACACAAGTAATTATAACAAAGTGGCGAAAAGTGTAGTTGCGTATCATATTTAAATAAGGTAATATAAGGTGAATATCAGAGGAGGTGCAAGATGATAGAAATTAAAGAACTTACAAAGATTTATAAGCTTTCATCAGTGCAGATGAAAAAAGCAAGAACTAAGAAAAACACTAAAATTGCAGTTGATTCAGTATCCTTTACTGCAAGAGAGGGAGAGATATATGGACTGTTAGGACCTAATGGCGCAGGTAAGACCACAACCCTTAGGTGTCTTGCAACATTATTAAAGCCAACCCAGGGAAGCGTAACCGTAGATGGCTTCGATGCGTCCACAAGCCCTGACGAGGTAAGAAAAAGAATTGGTTTTCTCACTAATGAGATTAAGCTTGACCCACAGTTTTCAGTGGATTATCTGTTCGATTTTTTGGCAGACTTCACAACGTGCCGGCAGATAAGCTTGCAAAGAGAAAGGAAGAGCTGTTTGATTATTTTGGAATTAACGGCTTTGCCGAGAAAAAGATTGAAGAATTATCAACAGGAATGAAGCAGAAGGCGGCAATTGCAGTATGCCTTGTTCATGACCCTTCAATAGTTATTTTTGATGAGCCAACATCAGGTCTTGATATTGTAACAGCAAGGCTGGTAACAGACTATCTTAAAAAGCTTAGAGATGATGGCAAGCTGGTAATTATCTCAACACATATTATGGAAGAGGCCGAGAAGCTTTGCGACAGAGTTGGTATAATTATTGACGGACGCAAGGTGTGTGATGATACACTTCCTAATATATACGCCCAGTATAACACTGACAATCTTGAGGATGCTTTCTTTGAAATGTATCGTGTTAATCATAAGGAGGAAGACTAATGAACGGATTTAAGACAATTGTAGGAAAAGAGCTTACAAGAGTATTCAAGGATAAAAAAATGGTATTTTCCATGTTCATACTTCCTGTAATTCTTGTAATGGGAATATGTCTGCTTATATTTACATTGATATCCAATATTTCCAAGAATATTGAGACACATCAGTCAGTTGTATATATTCAGGAGGCTCCAGAGGATTTTACAGGAATTATGAAGGATGTAGAGGACTGCAGTATTGAATATATTGATAGCAATACTGATACCGCATCAATTAAGGAGCTTATTAAACAGGGAGATGCAGACCTTCTTATTGTGTTTCCATCAGATTTTACAGAAAGTGTTAGCAATAAGGAGACCATATCAGTTCCACAGGTTAAGACCTTTTACAATCCGTCAGAGGACAATTCCTCAGAAGCCAGGGACAGATTTGTTCAGGGATATCTTGAAAGCTACAGACAGAAGCTGATTACAGACAGATTTGGAAGTACAGATTCTGTAATGATATTCAGTGTGGATTCTGATAACAGTGAAATGGTAGTTCAGGATGATAAGAAGGCAACCGGCAAAATGCTTGGAATGTTTGTTCCTTATTTTATAACAATTATGCTTTTTGCCGGAGCAATGGGTCTTGGTGTAGATGCAATGGCTGGTGAAAAAGAACGTGGAACTCTTGCAAGTCTTTTGCTATGCCCAATTAAAAGAGTTGAGATTGCACTTGGCAAGCTGGTTGCACTTGGCGTGCTTTCTATAATGTCGGCACTTGTATATATACTTGCCATGATAATTGTATTTCCGCTGGCAATCAGACAGTTGGGAATTGATGAGCTGATGTCAGGCCTTTCAATATCCTTTACTCCGGTACAGATTCTTGAGATGCTTATTCTTGTTATTGGAATCGTGCTGCTGTATGTGGCCATTGTTGGTCTCGTATCCATTAGTGCCAAGACAGTTAAGGAGGCCCAGACCTATGTATCACCTGTATATATTGTTGTAATGGTAGCAGGAATGATAACAATGTATACTTCGGATGTAACCTCACTTACAAGCTATATGATTCCGCTGTATAATACATCTGTAGCCTTTAAGGGTATTTTTACAGGAGAGATTACAACGGTGCAGTTTCTTGTTGCAGCTGTAATAACCTATGGCTGTGCAGCAATTCTTACCGGACTTATTGCAAAGGCCTTTAAGAGTGAAAAAATAATGTTTAATGCATAGAGGTAATAATGGATAGAAAAATAGCAGTAGTTTTTGATATGGATGGGGTTTTATTTGACACCCAGAAGGTGTATAACAGAACATGGGTTGAAACAGCAGGGATACTTGGAATTAAGAATTTTGAAGAGGTGTCTCTTCAATGTGTTGGAAGAAACCGCCACGACCAGGAGAAGCTTCTGCTGGATTATTATGGAGAATTTCCTATTGAGGAATTTTTCAGATTAAAAAATGAGATATTTGACAGACATATTGATGAGGATGGAGTTGAGCTTAAGCCGGGAACAGTTGAGCTTTTGAGATTTTTAAAGGAGCATAACAGCCAGGTGGCCATTGCCTCCTCGTCGAGGATGAATGTAGTCAGACATCATATTGAGGAAACAGGGATTGCACAGTATTTTGACAAAATTGTAACCGGCGACCTTGTAACTCACAGTAAGCCTTCACCAGATATATACCTTAAGGCATGTGAAATGCTTGAGGTGCTGCCTGAAGACACATATGCAGTTGAGGATTCCTACAATGGACTTGACGCGGCAGTTAATGCAGGAATGAAGGCAGTTATGGTTCCGGATATTTTACCTCCGACACCAGAATATGATGAAAAAATATATATGAGATGTGATTCTCTGCTGGATTTTAGAGATTATCTCAGAAAGGAAATTAATGAATAAAGAATTAGTTAAAGAGCTTATGAATGAAATCTGGGATAGATATGACTATGCTTCAATTCTATACAGTGATTCAAAAAGCAAGGCCTATTCAGTATCTGCTAAAGGAATAAGCGCAGGACAGTCAGATATACTGTGTGAGAGCGGATATGTAATTAAGGCATACAATGGAAAAAGATATGCGGAGTATTCATTTAATGAGCTGACCAGGGAAAAATTCCCACAGATTATGATGCATATTGATGAATTATTTTCAATAGACCACAGGATTGCAGACTGCAATGGCGTTAATACTTATGAAAAGCTTGAGGATGAAGAGCTTAAGAGCTTTACAGAAAATGAAGTACATAATAATCCGGAGGAGCTTGGGGATAAAGCAATAGTTGATAAGCTGTCAAAAATCAGGGAACTGGGACTTGCTACCTCTGAGCTGATAATGGATTGTCAGGTAAGCACCTCCTATCAAATATACAGCAAATATTTTCTATCTCCTAAAAGAGAGCTGTCCCAAAAGGTTACCTGGATGTGTGGCTATGTATTTATGATGGCACAGAAGGGTGAGGAGATTAAGACATATTTTGAATCCTTCTCCAATCTTGATGGTGCAGATATTCTGGATAGTATGAGTGAAGCTGTAGACAGGGTATCTAGTTCTACAATTGATTTGCTGGACAGCGAGACTATTACACCGGGTGAATATGACTGTATATGCACACCAGATGTAACGGGTATGATAGTCCATGAAGCCTTTGGACATGGTGTAGAGATGGATATGTTCGTAAAGGACAGAGCACTTGCAAAGAGCTATATTGGACAGTATGTTGCATCACCTATTGTAACAATGCATGATGGTGCCGCCGCTGCCAAAGAAGTTGCTACCTATGATTTTGATGATGAGGGAACAAGCAGCACGGATACAGTTATTATTGACAAAGGTATTCTTGTAACCGGAATCAGCGATGCTCAGACTGCACTGGCACTTAAAGGACATTCCACAGGCAACGGACGAAGGGAAAGCTTTGAACGTAAGGCTTATACCAGAATGACCAATACATTTTTTGAGGCCGGACAGGACAAGCTGGAGGATATGATTGCATCAATTAATCATGGATATCTTCTTGAAAATGCCAGCAGCGGCATGGAGGACCCAAAGAACTGGGGAATTCAGTGCATGGTTAATGTGGCAAGAGAGATTAAGGATGGAAAGCTTACAGGAAAGATATATTCTCCTATAACCCTAAGCGGATACGTACCTGACCTGCTAAAATCCATAACAATGATGTCCAAGGAGGTTAAGCTTGGAGGAAGCGGCTTCTGCGGCAAGGGCTATAAGGAATGGGTTAAGGTATCTGACGGCGGCCCTTATATCAAGGCAAGGATTAAGCTGGGATAAAGCTTGGGAGGACAAAATATTATGATAGATATGATTCTTGATATTTTACATGAGAAAAAAATAGATAATTACAGTATTGTAGATTCACAGACGGAGTCAGGTGAGCTCTTTTATATTAAAAAGAATCTTGACCTTACAAGAAGCAAGGACGTAAGGGAGATTGAACTGACTGTGTATCGTGACAGTGAAAAGGATGGCAAAAGGCTTCGAGGTTCATCCACCACATATTTGTTCCCGGACATGGACAAAGAACAGCTTGAGGCACTTATTAATGAAGCCTGGGAGTGCGCCGTATATGTGGAGAATCCTTACTATGAGCTGCCAAAGGGAAAGACAGACTGCGTTGGAGTTATTTCAAGCGATATCGCTGATGAAAGTCTTGTTGACGCATCGCTTATGATGGCTGCGGCTCTGTACAGCCAGGATAACATGACAGATACATTTGTTAATTCCACAGAAATATTTGCTGAAAAGAAATCAAGGCATATTATTACAAGTTCAGGCTGTAATGTTACATATACCAAATTCAATATCAATGGGGAATTCGTAGTTCAGAGTCTGGCAAATGGCAATGATGTAGAGCTGCATCAGCAGTTTAATTATGACACTCTTAATACCAGGGCTCTTGCGGACAAGTGTGCAGAGGCTCTTAGGACTGTAAAGGACAGGGCAGCAGCACAGAAGGCACCTGTTAACCTTGAAGGCATACCTGTTATTATTTGCGACAGCTATGTTAAAGACCTTTTGGATTTCTATATGTATAGAAGCAACGTTACATATACATATCCGAAATATTCACCATATGAGCCTGGCTATGATGCTCAGAAGGATGCTGTAGGTGAAAGACTTAATATCACCATGCTTCCACAGGTTCCATATAATAGTGAGGGCGTTGAAATGTCAGAGCATGTTCTTATGAAGGATGGAATAATTCAGTGTCTTCATGGACCTGTAAGATACGCTTATTATATGGGAACAGCTCCAATCGGAACCTATGACAAGCTAAGCTGCAGTAATGGAAGTACAGCCTTTGAGGAAATGACCAAAGCACCATATATTCTGGTTAAAACCTTCTCTGATTTTCAGATGGATGAGATGGATGGACATTTTGGAGGAGAATTCAGACTTGCATATTATTACGACGGAGAAACAACCCGGATTCTTACAGGGGGAACTGTAAGCGGCAATCTTTTTGAGGCACAGAAGAATATGCAGTTCTCTACAGAAAGGTATGAGGACAGCATATACAGCGGACCAAAGTATTTAAAGGTTTTTGCTTAAATATACCTCTTGACATGCCTGTGGGTTGATGCTATATTTAAACTGTACTATGTGAAATAGTACAGCTATAAATATGAGGAACCACATGGTTTTGGGAAGATAGAATCAGATGCTCACAATGATGATGGGAGCAGTACGGGTAGAATGATAATACAGGAGGTAAAGCATGTATCAGATTGATGTTATGTCCAGAGTTCCGGTATATGAACAGATTATTAATCAGACCGAAAAATTCATAATGACTGGAATACTTAAAGCTGGAGATAAGATTCCATCAGTAAGAAATCTGTCCATGGAATTGTCGGTCAATCCTAATACAATACAAAAGGCGGTGGGAGAGCTTGACAGAAGGGGACTGGTATTCTCTGTTCCCGGTAAGGGCTGCTTTGTGTCAGACCAGGCAAGAAAGGCACTTTCCATAACTAAACGAAGTGAATTAGGGGATGTTAAGGAAAGACTAAAGGAACTGGCACTCGCCGGAGTAACAAGAGATGAAGTTCTTGAAATTGTAGATGAGGTATATACTGGCAGTAAGGAGGAGAGACAGGATGATTAAAGTCACTGGACTGACGAAAAAGTTTGAAGATTACAAGGCACTTGACAATGTCAGCTGTGAGATACCTGAAGGCTGTATATATGGTATGGTAGGCTCCAATGGCGCCGGCAAATCTACTTTTTTAAGGATTATTACAGGCATATATAAGGCTGACGAGGGTAAGGTTGAGATAGATGGCGTACCGGTATATGAGAACCCGGAAGTTAAGAATCTGATAGCATATGTGCCGGATGATTTATATTTTATCGCCAATTCCAATATGAAGAGAATGGCACAGCTGTACAGCAGAATTTACAGTAATTTTGATATGGAGAGATTTATGTTTCTTGCAGATACCTTTAAGCTTGATGTTAAGAAGCCTATCAATACATTTTCAAAAGGAATGAAAAGGCAGGTTGCAACTATTCTTGCCATATCAGCAAGACCTAAGTACCTGTTTATGGATGAGACCTTTGACGGCCTTGACCCTGTAATGCGTAATCTTGTTAAAACACTGATATGTAAGGACGTAGAAGAGAGAAAAGCAACAGCTATTCTTACCTCACATTCCTTAAGGGAGCTGGAGGATACCTGTGACCAGCTGGCACTTTTACATAAGGGTGGTCTGGTATTTGAAAGTGATATTGCTAATCTTAAAACATCGCTTTTTAAGGTTCAGACAGCATTTCTTGATGAATATGACAGAAATAGATTTACAGGACTTAAGCTTCTTCATTTTGTCAAGAGTGGTTCTGTTGCCAATATGATAGTAAGAGGAGACAGGGAAGAGACGGTTGAAAGACTTAAGAGCTTGAATCCTGTTATTCTTGATGTTCTTCCATTAACACTTGAGGAAGTGTTTACTTATGAGATGGAAGCACTGGGATATTCCTTCAACATTGAACTTCTTGAGAAGGAGGGCACAGCAGATGAACAGTAATAAAGGTCTTCACGGTGGAATATTTGCAGATTGTTTTGCAAGACTTAAGATAGTTGGACTTGTTGGAACCGGATTGATGGCATTGTATGGATTTTTCGCTGCTTTTACCTCTGCTATTGAGGTTAAAAAACAGCTATCTTTATAACGGTTATGAAGAACGGATGGCTACATATGATTATTCCCAGATAATGTATGGAATGATTCTGGTCTTTCTTTTGTTTGTACCGATAATGATGATGATGGCATTTAATTACATTAATAAGCGCAATGGCTGTGATTTCTATCATGCAATTCCAGTTAAAAGAAATTCGCTTTATATATCATCAATGCTTGCGGTTTTGTTATGGACTGTAATAATCATACTTGGCGGAGCAGCCACCTCTATTGGCGTATTTTCCTGTAGCAGCTATATTGCAATAGAAGGCAGCTCATGGATGTTCCTGTTATCAATTCTGGCAGGTGCGGTATTGGTTATGGGTGCATTTTCAATTGGTATTGCTACAACCGGAACGACATTTACCAATATTGTTGTGTCTGGAATGATATTACTTGTTCCGAGAATATTTATATATGTTGTAGTGCAGATGATTAGTCAGTATATTCCGTTTGTATATTTTGGAACAGGCTTTGCGGGTCTTGATTATAATATGGTGGTGGGTACACTGACACAGATATTTATGGGCAATGGACTGCCGGCATTTGATATTATCAGCTTTGCTTATTCAACAATTCTTGGCCTTATATATGCCGTAATTGGATGTCTGGCATTTTGCAAGAGAAGAAGCGAAAGTGCGTCAATGGCAAGCATAAGCAATGTTTTGCAGTGCATTTTCAGACTTATTCCTTCAGCATTTATAAGTCTTTTGGCTACTGCAACAGTGGTAAGATATATTTTCCAGAGCGATGATTATTCTGAGTCTGAATTATTATTGATAATAATAATATATGTTGTGGCTGTGATTGCATATTTCCTGTATGAGCTGATTACAACACGTAAGTGGAGCAGGGTAGTTAAAAGTATTAAACAGCTTCCAATTCTCATTGGAATTAATATTATCGTTGCAGCAGGAATGGTGGGAATTCATTATGATGCTGTTAACAATATACCTGATGCTGATGATATTAATTATATAGAGGTTGAAAGCATAGGAAGGCAGAACTATCTGTTTAACATGCTTGGAAAGAGCCAATTATCCTCAGATAAGGCTAAGGAACTTGTTTCTGATGTGCTTAAGGAGGAGATAGGTGTGTATTGTGATGATTATTCCAGATATAATTCGGAGTATGTGTATTCATATCAGGAGACGGATGTGGCAATTAACACCAACCGTGGTACTATACGAAGGAGGATATATCTTAATACTACCCAGCTTAATACGCTTGTTTCTGAAATGACCAATGCAGCTAAGATTGAGAGCTTATCAGATGTGCTTCCTCAGTATGGAGATAAGGGGTATACCTTTGAATCATATGATTTTTCGTTAGATATCAGTGAGCTAAAGCAGATATATGAGTCTGTAATTGAGGAAATTGGAACAGTTGAGAAGCTAATGAATTACACTGATTCGTCATATAAATATGCTTTGTGCAGTATACAGCTGTACAGAAATGATGGAGGCTACGTATTGTCTCTGCCTGTCAATGAGCTAACCCCTAATACTGCAAAGCTGGTATATTCATTAATTAATGGCAGAACAGAAAAGGGTATAGATGAGCTTTGTAATGCCACACAAGATGACAGTACAGTAATTAATGGAAATTTCATGATGGCAGACGGGTCATATTATTCATTTAACAGAGATGCCGATATGGATGGGGAGCTTTTCGTAGAGCCGGAGGATTGGGCTGAGATAAAAGATATACTGGAACGCAGCAGTGATACGGATATTAACATAGGTGAGAACGTTATCTATTTATGGTACAGCTTGAGTAACGACAATGATGGCAGCTACAGCTCATCAGAGCATTTTTATGAGCTGAGTAATGATGATTATGAGGAACTGTTAAAGCTGTTGTATATAAAGTATTAAGGCTGGAGTTTATAGAAATTTTACTTGTCAATCAGCTGCATTAAGTATATACTTCTCTTGATTAATCGTCACCATGAGGAGGTGTACCTTTGGCAGCTTTTACAGAAAAGGCAATTGTGGAATCCTTTATTAAGCTACTTAATGAAAAGCCACTTGATAAGATTACTGTCAAAGATGTTATAGATGAATGCGGTGTCAACCGTTCAACATTTTATTACTACTTTGAAGATATATACGATTTGCTAAGCCGTGTACTTGAAACAGAGGCAGCGGCTATTATGAATGAACATATGAGCTATGATTCCTGGGTTGATGGAATTATTGAGGCAATGTCCTTTGCCATGAAGAATAAGAAGGCAATATACCATATATATAAGTCAGTTAACCGGGAACAGCTGGAACAGTACCTTGATGATATTGTTGATTCAGTAATGTATAAGGCAATAAAGGAGCAGGCAGCAAGCTATAAGGTAACAGAGGATGATGTGAGGCTTATTGCTGACCTTTATAAGTACACACTGACAGGACTTGTTTTCAAGTGGCTTGAGGACGGAATGAAAGCAGAACCTATGGAGCTGGTGAAGAGACTGGGTATAATGCTTGATGGCAATATTCAGGATATGCTGTCTAAGGCGGAGAAAATTAAATAATTTTATGGAGATTCCGACATTTTTATGAAAGTGTCGGAATTTCCCACATTAACGGGCTGGTCGTTGGAATTTCCAACACCGGCTTTTTTTGTCTGTATTAATCATAATCAGAATTATGTAGTATAGTGTTCGGACGAAGAAGTTAATTAGATAGCTGCTTCGGTAAAAGATTAAAAAGGAGGGATATCATGACAGCAGTAAGAAGAGCAAGACTCATATACATAATGTATTCGCTGGTACTTATTGTTTTGGGAATATTTCTTATTATCAGAAGAAACATGAATATTGATACTATTTCCAAGCTGATTGGCGGTGTTGTTATTGTATGTGGGATTGTAAGGATATTGCTATATTATGTTAATGACACCTACGGTCTTGCCTTTCAGTTTGATTTTGCCCTTGGTATCTTCTCAATTGTCATTGGACTGATTCTAATGACACAACCACTTGATACACTTGAACATCTCAATGTCATAACAGGTATTTTTATTATAGCCGATGGAAGCTTCAAGCTTCAGACTTCTGGAGATGCAAGAAAATTTGGAATGAAATACTGGATTATTATTCTTGTACTTGCGGTAATTACCACACTTTGTGGCCTTTCACTTGCAATTAACCAGGTATCTAAGTATTTTATCCCAATAGTAATGATAGGCTGTGCATTGACAGCTGACGGAATAGAGAATCTCTATATTGCGACCTATACCGTCAAGCTGGTGAAAAGGTTCAGGCATAAGGGAAAAATAATGAATAAAGGAGCCGAAAGAGATGATTAAATTTGGAAAATGGGTAGTTAAACACCGCGTAATTATTCTTATAATAAGTGTATTGCTTCTCATTCCTTCTGTTTTTGGAATGACACATACAAGAATTAATTACGATATGCTGACTTATCTTCCCAGCGACATGGACACCGTAACAGGTCAGAATATTCTGATGGATGATTTCGGTAAAGGAGCATTTTCTCTAATAGTAGTAGAGGGAATGGATAATAAACAGATTGATGCTATGTCAGCTAAATTAAAGGAGGTTGACCATGTTGATTCTGTTATTTGGTATAACTCCCTTGCAGATATATCAATTCCAATGGAAATGATACCTGATAAGTACTATGACATGTTTAATAATGGAGATGCAACTCTGATGGCAGTATTTTTTAATACCTCAACATCAGGAGATGAAACAATGCAGGCAATTAAGGATGTAAGGTCAGTATGCGGCAAGCAGTGTTATGTAACCGGCATGTCAGCACTTGTAACAGACCTGAAGGACCTGTGTGAAAAAGAGGAACCAATATATGTAGGAATTGCAGTTTTATGCTGTCTGGTTGTTATGATGCTTTTAATGGATTCATTCCTTGTGCCAATTATTTTCCTGGCAAGTATAGGAATGGCAATTTTGTATAACCTGGGTTCCAACTACTTTATGGGTGAGATTTCATATATAACCAAAGCACTTGCAGCGATTTTGCAGCTGGCTGTAACAATGGATTATTCAATCTTTTTATGGCACAGCTACAATGAACAGAAGGTCAGATATGATGGCGATAAGGAAAGAGCCATGGCTCATGCAATTAAAGCAACCTTTACTTCAGTAATTGGCAGCTCAATCACAACAGTTGCCGGATTCGTTGCACTTTGCTTTATGAGCTTTACACTGGGAATTGACCTGGGAATTGTAATGGCTAAGGGTGTGGTATTCGGTGTTATTGGCTGTCTTACAATCCTTCCGGCGATGATAATGGTATTTGATAAAGCGTTGGAAAAGACAATGCATAAATCACTTATTCCTAAGATGGATAAGGTGGCAAAAGGAATTGTTAAGGTACCAGCTATATTCATAGTTCTTTTTGCAGTAATTCTTGTTCCTGCAATATATGGTTACCAAAGAAAACCGGTATATTATGATATGGCCTCTACACTTCCTAAGGATATTGATTATGTTATGTCAACAGCAGAGCTGGATGATAAATTCGATATGACTAATGTACATATGGTTCTGTGTGATGCTGACATGTCTGCTAAGGATGCAAAGCATATGATGCAGGAGATGGAAAAGGTAGATGGAGTTAACTTCGCAACTGGATTTAATTCGCTGGTGGGTTCAGCAATTCCTGAGGAGATAATTCCGGATGAACTTACAAGTACACTTAAAAGTGAAAATTATCAGCTGATACTTGTAAGCTCTGAATACAAAACAGCAACAGATGAGGTTAATGCCCAGATAGATGAGCTTAATACAATATTAAAGCAATATGATGAGGATGGAATGCTTATTGGTGAGGCGCCTTGTACCAAGGATTTGATAACAGTAACTGACCATGATTTCCAGGTAGTAAGTATTATATCAATTGCAGCAATATTCATAATTATACTTGTTGTGCTTAAGAGTATTTCACTTCCGGTAATACTTGTATCAGTTATTGAATTTGCCATATTTATTAACCTTGGTATTCCATATTATTCAAACAGTGCGATGTCATTCATTGCACCAATATGTATCAGTACAATTCAGCTTGGTGCCACAGTAGATTATGCGATCCTGATGACAACAAGATATAAGAGAGAACGTTCAAGAGGTGCAGATAAGAAGGAGTCAATTACAATTGCTCTTTCAACCTCAATACCATCAATTATGGTAAGTGCCCTTGGATTCTTTGCAGCAACCTTTGGCGTTGCAGTATATTCTAAAATAGATATTATTTCTTCAATGTGTATGTTAATGGCACGAGGAGCAATAATCAGTATGTTCTCAGTTATTTTCGTATTACCTTCATTTATGATGGTATTCGATGGACTGATACGTCATACAAGCATTGGCTTTAAAGCAAAAGAAGCCAAATAAGGAAGGGAGAATGACAATTATGAAAAAAAATATTACCAGAGCACTTTCAATAGTACTTGTTCTTGCAATGATTTTTGGCTATACAGTATTAGCCAGTGCATCGCCTGCAGATACAATAGCAGATGAGAAAACAGAGGCAAAGACAGACACCAGTTCAAAAGACACGATAGACCTTGACAGTATAATTAATACAGCAGATGCTGATAAACAGGAAACAGTATACGTTATAGCCAAAGCAGATGGCTCTGTTGAGAAGGTTATTGTCAGCGAGCTTCTAAGAAATCCAGATAATAAGGCTTCAATTGATGATGTAACAGACCTTAAGGATATAGAAAATGTTAAATCAGATGCTGCCTATAAATTAAGTGGAACAAGCTGCGTATGGGATGCTCAGGGCGAGGATATCTATTATCAGGGAACAACTGATAAGGAGCTGCCTGTAACACTTTCAATAGCATTTAAGCTTGATGGCAAAACAGTAACAGCGGATGAGATTAATGGTGCAAGCGGAAAGGTTGAAATCACCTTTAATTACACTAATAACCAGAAGGAATCAGTTGAGATTGATGGTAAGAAGCAGGATATCTACGTTCCATTTCTTATGCTGAGCGGAATGATTCTTGACAATGAAAACTTTAAAAATGTTACGGTATCCAATGGTAAGATTATAGATGATGGAGATAAAACAATTGTTGCAGGCTTTGCAATGCCTGGTATGCAGGAAAACCTAGGTATAGATAAAGATACCTTTGAAATACCTGATTCTGTAACAGTAACAGCAGATGCAACAGATTTTTCACTTGCAACAACACTTACTGTTGCAACTAATGATATTTTCAATCACATGGACCTTAGCAGCGTTGATACTATAGATGAGCTGGAGGAACAGCTAGATACTCTGGATTCGGCAACTCAACAGCTGATGGATGGAAGCTCTAAGTTGTATGACGGACTTGAAACATTACTTGGTAAATCAACAGAGCTTGTTAATGGCGTAAAGCTGCTTGCAGATGGTGCCGGTAAACTTTCAACAGGAGCTGACAGCCTGTACGCAGGAGCAACACAGTTTAAGAGTAAATTTGGAGAGCTTAACAGCGGACTTGCCAAGCTTACCTCCAACAGTGCTACATTAAATGCCGGTGCTAAGAAGGTATTTGATTCTATAATTGCAACAGTACAGTCACAGCTGGATGGCAGTGCACTTAAAACTCAGCTTGGACTTACAATACCAAAGCTTACGCAGACAGATTATACATCACAGCTTAATACCTTGATTGCAACTGTTCAGTCAGAGCAGGTTAAGGCAGCAATTAAGGCGGCAGCAACAGCACAGGCAAGAGAAGGCGTAGCGGCAACCGTTGAAGAGAGCAATGAGGAAATTACAGCAGGAGTAACAGCAGCAGCTAAGAATAGTGTGCTTGTTGGAGTATTAAAGGGTGCAGGTATAGCCTCAGCGACAGAGGAAAATGCGCAAACTATATATAAAGGACTTGACGATACTACTAAGTCAAGAATTGATGCTGCAGTTAATTCACAAATGGAAAGCGCTGAGGTTAAGGCGAAGATAACAGCAGGTATTGCAGCACAGAAGGAAACGCTTATTAATCAGAATATGGCAACAGCAGCAGTTCAGAAGCTGATAAATGATGGTGTTACATCAACTGTTACAGCAGCTGTAACACAGCTTAATACAGCCAAGGACTCACTTGATTCATATAATGAATTCTACACCGGTCTTTTAACCTATACGGCAGGTGTTGATAATGCTGCATCAGGAAGTGCACAGCTTTACTCAGCATTTGATGGTATTGTATCGGGCTCACAGCAGATATCAGAGAATATGAAGACCTTAAAGGATGGTATTAATACTCTTAATACCCAGACCCCTGCACTTGTTGATGGTGTAACCGCGCTTAGAGATGGTGCACAGCAGTTGGCAGATGGAACCAAGGAATTCTACAATACGGGTGTTAAAAAGCTTGTAGATGCAGTAAAAAATGATATTGCACCAGTTGTTACAAGACTTAAGGCAACAGCAGATGTATCTAAGGACTATCAGTCATTTGGAGGAATCTCTGATGATATGACAGGCAGTACCAAATTCATATACAGAACAGAAAGCATAGAGAAATAAGCAGTACAAAATAATTAATAATATTGGCGCCCGGAAATAGTAATGACAGCATTATATTTTCGGGTGCTTTTTACATATAAAATGGGACTACACGATTTTGACTGGATGTGTTAATATGAAACATATACAACGTATTGAAAAGAAAGGATTAATTATATGGGTGAAGTTAAAGTTAGAAAGACAAAAAAACATCTGATAAATGTTGTTTTATCTGAAAAGCAGGATGAATTTATCACGTTAAGTGATGCCGAGATGGATGCCAGGGCAACACAGGCTGTAAAGTCTGCGGTGGATAAGGCGATTTTTTGTAAAAAGCCAATTGCAAAATACGATGCGGCATTAAAAAGGGCATATGTAGAATACCCAGATGGGGTAAAAAAATATGTTGAATAGAAAGCCTATGATTTTGGTTCTGGCTGGTCCAAATGGTTCGGGTAAAAGCACAATAACGCAATTTTTTGAAAAAGTGGGGGAATATACAAATGCAGACGATATCGTCATGTCAACAGGCATGAATAACGAAGCGGCTGCAAAATTAGTTGATGAAAAGAGATACGCATCAATAGCTTTAAAGGCTGATTTTACATTTGAAACAGTTTTGTCATCACAATATAAACTTGATATTTTGGAACGAGCGAAGGATGAAGGATATTTTATTAAATGTATTTTTGTACTTACAGCAGACCCGGCTGTTAATATTGCAAGGGTAGAGGCTAGAGTTGCATCGGGGGGTCATGGTGTTGCAAAGGAAAAAATAGTTGACAGGTATTATAAATCTATTGACAATATAAAAAGATTATTTGAAATATGTGATATTATGCATGTGTATGATAACACAGTAAAACCAGTTAGGATTATTCGAAAACATAAGGAAGAAATTACAATATTTCCAAGTGACTTTTGGAAAGAGGAAGATATTATGCGATTAATTGAAGGAACACAAGATTGTTGATTGTTTTCCTTGCAAAATATCAGTCATTGTTCAGATAAGGCACCATCCATATTATTTTGGATGATGCCTTATTTCGTAAATAAGTGAAATATGGATTAAATTCAATTAAAATTCGGTTGAAATTCGGTTGAATCATACAATGCAATATGATAAAATATGGTTAGTGAAAAAAATCTGGGAGGAATTCACAGATGACAATAGAGAACATGAAGAAATGCAAGCAGGAACATGGTTATACACTTGCACAGATTGCAGAATATTCAGGAGTTCCAATTGGAACCATACAGAAGATATTTTCAGGAGAGACCAAATGCCCACGGTACGATACCATACTTGCGATAGAGCGTGTATTGTCACCAGGCAGCTCTGAGTGCATTATTAATGAACCTGCTATGGAATATAACGCAGCAATGAGAAGACAGGGCAGTTATGATGTCAAGGATTATTATGCCATGCCAGAGGACAGAAGAATTGAACTGATTGACGGTGTAATATACAATATGAGCGCACCCACCAGTGCCCACCAGAGCATTGCCGGAGAGGTTTTTTATCAGCTCAAGCAGCAGATAAAGGAACAGGGTGGAGAGTGTATGCCTTTTTTTGCACCGGTAGACGTTAGGCTGGATTGCGATGAAAGAACAATGGTTCAGCCGGATGTTCTTATTCTCTGTGATAGAAGCAAGCTTACAAAATGGGGGATTGATGGTGCGCCGGACTTTGTTCTTGAGATTATTTCTGACAGCACAAGAAAGAAGGATATGTATATTAAGAGCATAAAGTATCTTGATGCAGGTGTCAGGGAATACTGGATTATTGATGCAGATAATAGAAGACTTATTAAGTATGATTATGCCAGTGACAGTGGACCCGAACTGCTTCCGCTGAAAGGCAGAGTGGGATTGTCAATATATAATGGTGAGCTATGCGTTAACCTTGATGAACTTAATCAATATATTAGCTAATTGATTCATAATGGAATAACAACTTGTATTTATGTTCCGCAGATGTTAGAATATTTAGACGTAAATAGAATTATTTGTTATGGATTAAAATAAAAGTAACGAAAATAGAGGAATTATTATATGTTAGAATTACAGAATGTATCTTATCAGGTAAGCAATGACGGCTCTGATAAAGAGATAATTAAGAACGTAAGTCTTAAGATTGATGAGAGATTTACAGCTATTACAGGTCCTAACGGAGGCGGAAAGTCCACACTTGCAAGACTTATCGCAGGAATTATTAAGCCAACAGCAGGAAGAATTCTGCTGGATGGAGAAGATGTTACCAATGATAATATTACAGAAAGAGCAAGAAAAGGAATCAGCTTTGCTTTTCAGCAGCCTGTTAGATTTAAGGGAATTACAGTTAAAGACCTTATTACATTAGCAGCCGGAACTACTCTTTCTGCAGCAAGTGCATGTGAATATCTTTCAGAGGTTGGTCTTTGTGCACGAGACTATATAGACAGAGAGGTTAATGCAAGTCTCTCAGGCGGCGAGCTTAAGAGAATAGAGATTGCCATGATTTTGGCAAGAAGCACTAAGCTTTCAATTTTTGATGAGCCAGAGGCTGGTATTGACCTTTGGAGCTTTAATAATCTTATTAGTGTTTTTGAGAAAATGCATGAGAAGACCCAGGGTTCAATTATTATTATTTCTCATCAGGAGAGAATCCTTAATATTGCAGACAAGATTGTAGTAATTGCAGGTGGCGAAGTAGAGACTGTTGGAGGTCATGATATTTTACCTTCACTTCTTAATGGCAGTACAGTTGGCGGAGCGTGCAAATTCTACAGAGGCAATGAAGTAAAGGAGGGCATGTAATAATGGATGAGATACAGAAGAATCTGTTAAAAGAGGTTGCAGGTCTTCATGAAATTCCTGCCGGAGCATATAATTTCAGAGTTAACGGACAGGCAGCCGGACGTAATACTACTGCCCATATTGACATAGTTACCAAAGAGGACAAGCCGGGAATTGACATAATAATTAAGCCGGGAACCAAGCATGAGAGTGTGCATATTCCTGTAGTGTTAAGCCAGACAGGACTTAACGACCTTGTATATAATGATTTTTACGTTGGAGAGGACTGTGATGTGACTATCGTTGCAGGTTGTGGAATTCACAATGGCGGAGACCAGACCTCGTCTCATGATGGTATCCATACTTTCCATATTGCAAGAAATGCCAAAGTCAAATATATAGAGAAGCATTATGGTGAGGGTGATGGTAAGGGAACCAATGTAATGAACCCTACAACAATTGTAGAGATAGATGAGAATGGCTATATGGAGATGGACACAGTCCAGATTAAGGGTATAGATTCTACTAAGAGAGTGACCAAAGGCGTACTTGGAGATGGCGCAACTCTTATTGTTAAAGAGAAAATTATGACCCATGGAACTCAGGAGGCAGAGACTAATTTTGAGGTTGAGCTTAATGGAAAAGGCTCAAGCACCAATGTTATATCACGTTCTGTTGCCAAGAATGATTCCAAACAGACCTTCTACGCAAAGATAGATGGCAACAACGAATGTGCAGGACATTCTGAATGTGATGCAATTATTATGGATAATGCATGTGTAAGAGCCATACCTGAGATTACAGCTAACAGTGTTGACGCAAGTCTTATACATGAGGCTGCAATTGGTAAAATAGCAGGTGACCAGCTTATTAAGCTTATGACACTTGGTCTTACTGAAAAAGAAGCTGAAGAGCAGATAGTAAATGGTTTCCTGAAGTAAAATATTGTTATCTTGCAACATATTATTTTTTAAGGTATACTTACACTAGATTTTGACCTTGGCTGGTATGGACGCTTATGTCACGCAAGGTGTGATGGAGGTAGTATGGGAGATAATCTTAAACAGGAGTTACAGTGGGAAGAAAAGCCATCTGCGTGCTCTGTTTGTGGAGGCGGTCTTACCTATGTATCCCGTGGTGAATACAGATGCAGTAAATGTGGTCATTCAGAATATGATGATTTTGGTAAGATATGCAGATTTATAGATGTTAATGGCCCTTCTCCAGCAATTGTCATAGCAGAGGGAACCGGAGTATCAATTAATAAGATTAATAATTACCTCAGACAGGGAAGAGTAGAGATACCTGAAGGTTCTAAGGTATATATTAAGTGCGAGAAATGTGGACGTGACATCCGATTTGGACGATTCTGTCCTGAATGTGCGCTTAAGCTGTCCAAACAGCTGCAGGGAATTGTTGAAGCGGGTGAAGTCCCAAGACGTAGAATTAACAAAGAGGAAGGCAAAATGCGGTTCCTTGGCAGAGATAAGAAACGAATCTGATTCAAAGTGATACACATTAAAGAGGCAAATATATGGATAGATACTTTATAAAGATTAAAGGTATTATTAAGCATGAGGATGAATTTCTGATTGTTAAGAAATGGTATGATGACAGAATTGAAGAGCCATACCAGTGGGAGTTCCTGGATACGATGATTGAGGATGGTGAGACTCCGGAGGGCGCCTGCCTAAGATATGTGCATGAAAGCACAGGTATATATGCATCCATAACAAGCATTCCTTATACATGGGTATATTCCCTTGGTGACAGCAAATATCTTGGAATTGCCTTTCTGTGTGATGCAGATGATGAGCCAGTTATTTTATCAGAGGATTTATACGATTATAAATGGGTCAAAGCAGAAGAACTTGGAGATTATGTTCAGAATCAGCCAATGCTTAAGGATATGAGTGAGGCAGGAGTAATTTAACACATTAATTCAAGGAGACCAGCGATGGGAATAATAATTAAAAATGGCAGAGTAATAGATCCGGCATCCGGTAAAGATGGTAGCTATGACGTTCTGATAGAGAATGGAGTAATTGTCAGTGTTGACAAGAATATTCAATCAGACAGCAGTATTGTAGTTGACGCTTCCGGATGTTTTGTTATGCCAGGACTTGTAGACCTTCATGTTCATTTCAGAGAACCTGGATTTGAATATAAGGAGACAATTAAGACTGGGTCAATGGCAGCGGCAAGAGGTGGCGTAACAACAGTACTTCCTATGCCTAATACAAGACCGGTAGCAGATAGCATAGAGATTATCAGACATATTAATGAGATTATCAAACGCGATTCACAGATTAATGTCCTTCAGGTTGCTGCTGTTACAATGGGACAGGAGGGTATTACACCTACAGATATTAAAGCTCTCCATGATGAAGGCGTAGTGGCTATAAGTGAAGATGGAAAGTCAGTAATGAATGCCCAGGTCTACAGGGAGGCAATGAAGGTGGCAGCCCAGTGTAACATGACCGTTCTGGCACATTGTGAAGATAAGAATATGGTAGCTGGTGGGGCACTTAATGAGAGCGAGACATCCAGAAGATTGGGAGTTAAGGGAATTACTAATGCAGTAGAGGATGTAATTGTTGCCAGAGATATTCTTTTGGCAAAGGAAACAGGCTGCAGGCTTCATTTATGTCATTGTTCAACAGCTGACAGCGTCAAAATGATTGAAGCTGCAAAAGCTGACGGAGTAAAAGTGACGGGAGAAGTGTGCCCACATCATTTTACATTATGCGATGAAGATATCATAGAAGATAATGCGGACTATAAGATGAATCCACCTCTTAGAAGCAAGGCCGATGTTGAGGCACTTATTTTGGGACTTAAGAACAACGTAATGGATGCAATTTCCACAGACCATGCACCTCATTCTGAAGAAGAGAAGCTAAGACCGATTGCCAACGCACCGTTTGGAATTACAGGACTTGAGACAAGCCTGTGTCTTACCTATTCAGAGCTGGTTAGAACAGGGATTCTTACACCAATGCAGATGGTTGAGAAAATGAGCTATAATCCCGCACAGATTATCGGAATTGACAGAGGAACTCTTTTGCCTGGAAGACCGGCGGATATTACTATCATGAATCCGGAGGCTGAGTTTGTAATAGATAGAAAAGATTTTGTATCAATGGGTCACAATACACCATTTGATGGTCGCAGGGTACACGGACGTGTAATGATGACTATTGCCGGTGGTAACATAATATATGAATATAAGGAGAACAACTGATGATTAACAAACTTAATGACAAAATGAGAAAAATGAATGCACCTGTAGTTGTTGGACTTGATCCAATGCTCTCTTATGTACCAGAGCATATTCTTAATAAAGCTTTTGCAGAATATGGTGAGACACTTGAAGGGGCAGCAGAGGCTATTTTTGAATACAATAAGGGCATAGTAGATGCAATCTATGATATTGTTCCAGCAGTTAAGCCACAGATAGCTATGTATGAGCAGTTCGGTGTTGAGGGTGTTAAGGCTTTCAAGCGTACAGTTGATTACTGTAAGGCAAAAGACCTTGTAGTCATTGGTGATGTTAAGAGAGGCGATATCGGCTCAACATCCGAAGCATATGCGGTTGGACATCTTGGAACAGTAAAGATTGGCTCAAAGTCTTATGTGCCATTTGATGAAGATTTCGCTACAGTTAATCCATATCTTGGAACAGATGGAATTAAGCCTTTCCTTAAGGTATGTAATGAAGAGAAAAAAGGTATTTTTATTCTTGTAAAGACATCTAACCCTTCAAGCGGTGAATTCCAGGATAGACTTATTGATGGAAGACCATTATATGAACATGTTGGCGAGCAGGTAGCTCGTTGGGGTGAGGAGTGTATGGGTGACGGATATAGCTATGTTGGAGCAGTTGTGGGAGCTACATATCCGGAACAGGGTAAAATACTTCGTAAGCTAATGCCAAAGACACTTATCCTTGTACCAGGCTATGGTGCACAGGGTGGACAGGGTAAGGACCTTGTTCATTATTTTAATGAGGATGGACTGGGCGCGATTGTCAACAGCTCAAGAGGAATTATATGTGCTTACAAGCAGGAGAAGTATGCACGTTTTGGTGCAGAGGCTTATGCAGACGCATCAAGACAGGCAGCAATAGATATGATTAATGATATTAACAGCGCAAGGTAGGAATTAATATGAAATTTGATGAAAATGCAGTAATAGAAAGCCAGGAGCAGATATCTGACGGCGTATATAACATGTGGATTAAGACTGTGAACATTGCGGAAAAAGCAGTTCCAGGCCAGTTTATATCTATATATACCAGGGATGCTTCAAAGCTTTTACCAAGACCAATAAGTATCTGCGAAACAGATGGACAAAGACTTAGAATAGTGTATAGAATTGCAGGAAAGGGAACCCAGCAGTTCTCTGAATATAAGGCAGGTGAGAGTATACATATACTGGGCCCCCTCGGCAATGGCTTCCCAATTCAGGAGGGCAAAAAAGCAATCCTTATAGGTGGTGGAATTGGAATTCCTCCAATGCTGGAGCTTTCAAAGAGAATATATGATGATAAAAATATAGTAGTGGGCTACCGCAACAGCGATACTTTTCTTGATAAAGAGCTAAAGGTGTATGGAGATGTTACAATTGCAACAGATGATGGAAGTCTTGGAACTCACGGAACGGTAATAGATGCTATTAAGGCTAACAATATTACCGGAGAGGTAATATATGCCTGTGGACCAACCCCAATGCTTCGTGCAGTTAAAGAGTATGCTGTGGAGAATAATATTGAAGCATGGCTTTCTCTTGAGGAAAAGATGGCCTGTGGAATTGGAGCCTGTCTTGCATGCGTATGTCAGTCAACAGAGACAGATGACCATTCAATGGTTCATAACAAAAGAATCTGTAAGGACGGACCTGTATTCAATGCAACGGAGGTGGAACTGTAATGAACACAAAAGTTAATCTTGCCGGAGTAGAGCTTAATAATCCTGTAATGACAGCCTCAGGAACCTTTGGCTCAGGTATGGAATATTCAGAATTTGTTAACTTAAGTAAGCTGGGTGCTGTGGTAACCAAAGGTGTAGCCAATGTGCCATGGCCGGGTAATCCAACACCAAGGATTGCTGAAACCTATGGCGGAATGATTAATGCAATAGGATTACAGAACCCTGGAATAGATGTTTTTTGTAAGCGTGATATTCCATTTCTCAAGCAGTACGATACCAGAATAATTGTTAATGTATGCGGACATTCAGAACAGGACTATCTTGAGGTGGTCGAAAGACTTGCAGATGAGCCTGTTGATATGCTGGAGATTAATATATCCTGCCCTAATGTGAAAGAGGGTGGAATTGCATTTGGACAGAATGCTGCCAATGTTGAACACATTACCAGTGCCATCAAAAAAGTAGCTAAGCAGCCTGTAATTATGAAGCTTAGTCCTAATGTAACCGATATTACAGAGATGGCAAGGGCAGCAGAGGCTGGCGGAGCTGATGTAGTATCACTTATTAATACTATAACAGGTATGAAGATAGATATTAATCGACAGACCTTTGCAGTAGCCAATAAGACAGGTGGACTTTCCGGACCTGCCGTTAAGCCTGTTGCAGTAAGAATGGTATATCAGGTTGCTAATGCAGTTAAGATTCCAATAATTGGAATGGGTGGAATCGCTACCGCAGAGGATGCTCTTGAATTCATTCTTGCGGGAGCAACAGCGGTATCTGTCGGAACAGCTAATTTCCATAATCCAAGGACAACACTTGAGGTAATAGACGGAATTGAGAAGTACATGGCACAAAAAGGTGTCGACGATATTAATTCATTAATAGGAATTGTAAAATGATAAAATACAAAAGAAATATTTTAGTGCCAGTATTAATATTAATGCTGGCCGTTTGCATATCAGGCTGCAGAAAGTCTGATGAAAAGGATAGTATAACAAAAGATAATACAACTGAAAGCACCACGTATATAATCGATGATGAGACAACTCCAGAACAGGAAACTGATGCACCAAAGCCTGTTTCTGAATCGGAGGTTTCAGTATTGACCTATAATCTGCTGTCTGCAATGGCATCTGTTGATAATGCCCAGAAGGTAATGGACGCGGTGACTGAGAACCATTATGATGTATGCGCCTTTGAAGAGGTGGTGCAGGTGTGGAAGGACAGTCTGGAGCAGGTTACACAGAATACAAGCTACAGATTTACAGCCGTTGGGCAGGATGAATATGCAGGTCTGGGAATAGGAGTGCTATACAATACGGATACACTGGAGCTGCTTGATCAGACAAGTACAGCACTTAGCGGCGGCAATTCCTATGATGGATATGGAACGGTACGCTATTGTATGGTATCACATTTTAGAACTGTAGCTGATGGAACCGAATTCTATTTTATCTCACTGCATCTTGAATGGGCAGATATTGTACAGAATGCACAGCAGGGACAGTATATATATGATATGGCTGTGGAGCTTTTGAATCAGGGGTATCCTGTAATTGCTGCCGGTGATTTTAATAATATAATGAGATATTATGTTTCACAGAATATTTTTACTGCGGACGGATTGTTTACAGGAACCTGGGAGGATGGCACCTATGTTGGTATGCAGAATACTGAGGTAGGCTCCAATGGCTCTTTTGACACTAATTCAGGCTTTGCACCAATGGTCAATTCTCTGGTTGGAGCGATGCAAAAGGGTGGAATAACGGTTGAAAGCGGCAATACCACCAATACCTACCCAGTGGATTGCGAAGAGGCTATAGAATATTACGAGGAACACCGGGATGAGGTGGATGCAGGAGATGAGACAGCACTATCAGAGCTTGGAATGATTCTGTTAACAGCAGGAAGAGCCGGTTCAATAGATAATATTTTGTATTCCAACGAGTTAATAGCTATGGAAAGCTCGGGCTCAGGGGCGGTATATGAGAAGGGCTCAGACCACAATGGAGTATGGGGAACCTATAAGATATACAATTATTGATTTTCTGCTTGTCCATTTTACCTAGAACTTATCGTATTTTATCGCAAAATGGTGTAATTTGATTAAAAAAGTGGATTTGTCCATGTGTTTGTAGAAGATACAGATGCATGGACTTTTTTATTGATTATTTTAATGAACAAGAAAGAGAAGAATGGGAAGCTGGTCGCAGAAAACCACCAGAATATATTCCACGGCTGATTAAGTATCAGATTATGTATGAACAGCAATTTGATAAGCAGTTCAAGAGTGATAAAGATAGTATTTGAGATCTACAGATTGTGACCTCAAATAGAAAGTACAGATTATTAACTTGAAATCACAATTTGTGACTTCAAGTTGAGGTTGGAGGGTAGATGGAAAAGGAAGATACTATGTTACCAGAATCGGAAACCAATGATTTGGACAATATTGTGGAGTTGGAATATATTCAAAGTCTTATATATGTTGTTAGAGGAAAGCAAGTTATGCTTGATAGTGATTTAGCAGAATTATATCAAGTTGAAACAGGTGCATTGAATAGAGCAGTAAAAAGAAATGAGAATAGATTTCCAGAAGATTTCAGATTTCAATTAACAAAAGATGAATACACAAACTTGAAATGCCAAACTGGCATTTCAAGTGAAAATGAGTATGGTGGACGAAGAACATTGCCCTATGTGTTCACAGAACAAGGAATTTCAATGTTATCAAGTGTATTGAAAAGTGATGTAGCAGTAAATGTTAGCATCGGAATTATGCGAACTTTTGTAGAAATGCGAAAATATATGGCGAACACTTCGCTATTATATGCTCGCATGAATGAAATGGAAGAAAAACAAATTATTTATCAGAATGAAACGAATGAAAAACTCGATAAGGTATTTGCGTATATTTCAGACCATGAAGAGTCACAGCAGAAAATCTTCTTTGACGGACAGATATATGATGCATTTAGCCTACTAATTGATCTTATCGGAGGTGCAACAAAGAGTATAGTGTTGGTCGATAATTATGTTGATGTAGGAACGTTGAATGTATTGGCGAAGAAGAAAACAGATGTAGCGGTGATTGTTTATACAGTCAAGAAAACAAAACTGTCTGAGAAAGATGTAGAAACTTTTAATCAGCAGTATCCGATTGTTGAAGTGAAATACACAGGTGTATTTCATGACAGATTCTTAATTATTGATAATGAAAAAGCTTATCATATTGGTGCATCTTTAAAAGATGCAGGAAAGAAATGTTTTGCCATTAGTAAGTTAAATGATTCAGGAGTGATTTATGATATTCTGCAACGGTTGGATATAGAATCAACAGAAGAAGCTAGCAAGTGAAACTGCATTTATTCCATACCTGTGAATTGAAAAAGTAGGGAATAAAGTAAGGAATAAAAAGTGAAGCCCATGAGCAGGTACTACCTGCCTATATCATCCACTACACAACGGACTTGTCGTGACACAACGACATTGTGGTAGAGTTGCGTGAAATCAGACTGGAGCGTAGAGCGGAAGGAGGATTTCGGGATGGGAGTGACGGCACTATCGTCACGGACAGACCAATGTGGATGATGTGCCCTGCTAAGGTCGCAATGCCCAGATTAATCCTATGGAAATATCAAAAACTTGGATTGCATGAGTTCAATTTCTATAGCAAATGGCTACAGAGAGAAACACAAGATAACAGAATAACAGTGCTATGAATAATAACTTTTAATGAGGAAGCAGATGTAAGGAAACTTATGTTTAGTTTGAGACTTCAATTTTTGAAACTGATTGATAATTGTAAGGCTATATGGTAGAATAGGAGCGATATTTGGAATCCTTCATATGCTACATTCAGGAAGGATTCACAAAGCCGCAAGTCAGGAGGAATTATATAATGGAACAGTACAAAAAGGATTTTATCGAATTTATGGTAGACTGCAAGGTCCTTAAATTCGGAGATTTCGTAACAAAAAGTGGAAGAAAAACTCCATTTTTTATTAACACAGGTTTTTACAGAACCGGTTCACAGCTTAAGAAATTAGGCGAATATTACGCAGCAGCAATTAATAATACCTATGGAACAGATTTTGATATTCTTTTTGGACCAGCATACAAAGGTATTCCGCTTACTGTTGCAACAACAATAGCACTGGATGAGCAATATGGTGCTGAGGTTGGATACTGTTCTAACAGAAAAGAAGTAAAAGACCATGGAGATAAGGGTATTTTACTTGGAAGTCCGATTGAAGATGGCAATAAGGTGGTAATAATTGAAGATGTAACTACTGCGGGAACTTCAATTAATGAGACTCTTCCTATTATTAAGGCACAGGGTGATGTAGATGTAATAGGTCTTGTTGTATCCGTTGACAGAATGGAACGCGGACAGGGAGAGAAAAGCGCACTGGTAGAGATAGAAGAGAAATATGGAATGAAGACTACGGCAATCGTTACGATGGCAGAGGTAGTAGAGCATCTGTATAACAGACCATACAAGGGACAAGTGATAATTAACGATACATTAAAATCAGCAATCGAAGATTATTATGCACAGTATGGTGCATAGAGGAGGATATCAATATGAATGAAAAACTTTTTAAGTCAATTAAGCGTTCAGGTTCAGGGGCACTTGTGGCAGGAATAGTTATTCTGTGTGTAGGCATTGCTACAGGAGTACTTATGATAATTAATGGAGCCAAATTACTGGCAGCCAAAGCAGACACACTTTTTTAAATAAGGAGCAGATAGTGGATAGAATAAAAACACGCAGGGTGGTCAGCGTTATATTATTTGCAGCCTATATTTGCGTGTTGGTATATTTCCTTTTCTTCGCTGAGAAGCTTGGAAGAGTACACAGCACAAGGACATATTCCTACAATCTGACACCTCTGAAAGAAATTAAACGTTTCATCAGATACCACCAGGTACTTGGAGCCAAAGCAGTTATACTTAATCTGGCAGGAAATGTTGCAGCCTTTATTCCTTTTGAACTGTTCATTATACCTGTATCGGGACACAAATTCAGATTTGTTGAAGCTCTTGTGCTTACATTTGATGTGTCTCTTTCGGTTGAGCTGATACAGCTTTTTACCAAGGTTGGAAGTCTGGATGTTGATGACCTTATTCTTAATACAATTGGTGGAATAATTGGAATTTCTTTGTATTATCTTTGGAAAATGATTGAAAGGAAACACATTAATGGCAAGACACAAATATAAATTTACCAATAAAAAACACAGTGTTGGTGGAATAATATCTTCTGTTATGGCAGTGGCTGCAATAGCACTGTTCATTGTTGCAATTGTGATTTCCTTTAAAGCCAGAGGTGAGGGCGGAGCCATAATAGGCTCAATTGCCTTATCCTCTCTGGCAGTTGCTTTTTTCGGTCTGGTAATTGGACTGATGAGCTATAAAGAGACGGACAGGTACTACACGTTTTCTTTTACAGGAAGTCTTTTCAATGGTATAATGACTATCACTATGCTGTTGATGTTGCTGGTAGGCGTATAAATTCACGATAGGAGTAGATTAAAATGGCAAAAGTTGGTATTGTTATGGGCAGCGACTCAGACCTTGGAGTTATGAGCAAAGCAGCCGAAATGTTGGACAGATTCGGAATTGATTATGAGATGACTATTATTTCAGCTCACCGTATGCCGGATGTGTTCTTTGATTATGCAAAAAAAGCAGAGGAAAAAGGATTTAAGGTTATTATTGCCGGAGCAGGTGGAGCCGCACATCTTCCCGGAATGTGTGCAGCAATATTCCCAATGCCGGTTATAGGTATCCCAATTCATACTAAATCACTTGGAGGAGTTGATTCATTATATTCAATAGTGCAGATGCCAAGTGGAATTCCTGTTGCTACAGTTGCAATTGACGGAGGCGCCAATGCTGGCATCCTTGCTGCCAAGATTCTCGCAACATCTGACCCGGAGCTTCTTGCAAAGCTTAAGGAGTATAAGGAAGATTTGAAGGATGGCGTAATGAAGAAAAAAGAAAAAATCGAAAATATCGGTTATAAAAAATATATGGAGGAGAAATAAACATGGATTACAAAAAAGCCGGAGTTGATATTGAAGCAGGTTACAAATCAGTTGAACTTATGAAGGAGTTCGTTAAAGGAACTATGAGACCAGAGGTTATGGGAGGTCTTGGCGGATTCTCAGGAGCTTTCTCATTAGAGAGCATTAAGAATATGGAGAAGCCGGTTCTTCTGTCAGGAACAGATGGAGTTGGAACCAAGCTTAAAATAGCTATGCTTCTTGATAAGCATGATACAATTGGTATTGACTGTGTTGCCATGTGCGTTAATGACGTTGCATGTGCTGGCGGTGAACCATTATTTTTCCTTGATTATATTGCATGTGGCAAGAATGAACCTGAAAAGATTGCTACTATTGTTAAGGGTGTTGCAGAGGGCTGTAAAATGTCAGGCTGTGCACTTGTTGGCGGTGAGACCGCAGAGCATCCTGGAATGATGCCTGTCGATGATTATGATATTGCCGGATTTACAGTTGGTGTTGCTGATGAAAAAGACCTTATTACAGGAAAAGACATTCAGCCAGGTGATGTTTTAGTTGGAATTAAGTCATCAGGTGTTCACAGCAATGGTTTCTCTCTTGTTCGTAAGGTATTTACAATGACAGAGGAAGCGCTTAATACATATTATGATTCTCTTGGTGCAACCCTTGGAGAGACTCTTCTTACCCCTACAAGAATCTATGTTAAGGCTATGAAATCAGTTAAGGATGCAGGCGTTAAGGTTAAGGGCTGCAGCCATATTACAGGCGGCGGTTTCTACGAGAATATTCCTAGAATGCTTCCAGATGGAATCAGAGCAGAGGTTATTAAGGACAGCTACGAAATCCCTGCAATCTTTAAAATGCTTGAGACAGAGGGCGATATTGCTGAAGAGATGATGTACAACACATTTAACATGGGTGTTGGTATGGTTCTTGCAGTAAGACCTGAGGATGCTGATAAGACAGTTGCAGCAGTTAACGCAGCAGGCGAGGAAGCTTTTATTCTTGGTAAGGCTGTTGCTGGAGATAAGGGTGTAACAATATGCTAAATATTGTAGTTTTGGTGTCTGGAGGAGGAACTAACCTCCAGGCAATTATTGATGCAATAGATAATGGAACAATTAGGAATGCTCAGATTAAGGCAGTTATCAGCAACAATGCAGGAGCTTATGCCCTTGAAAGAGCTAAGAAGCATGGAATTGCGGCAGAATGCATTTCTCCTAAGAGCTATGAGACGAGAGAGCTGTTTAATGAAGAGCTTCTCAAAGGTGTATGCAAATATCAGCCGGATTTGGTTGTACTTGCAGGCTTTTTGGTTGCTATTCCAGCGGCTATGGTGGAGACCTTCAGAAATAAGATTATTAATATACATCCATCACTTATTCCTTCTTTTTGTGGAAAGGGCTTTTATGGACTTAAGGTTCATGAGGCGGTTCTTGCAAGAGGAGTGAAGGTAACAGGTGCTACGGTACATTTCGTAGATGAGGGAACTGATACCGGCAAAATAATTCTTCAGAAGCCGGTTATGATTGAAGAGGGGGATACCCCTGAGGTCCTTCAGAAACGTGTAATGGAGCAGGCAGAATGGATTATATTACCTAAGGCAATCGATATGATAGCCAATGGTGAGATATAGAATATAGCGAGGTAGAATGATGAAAGTACTTATAGTTGGAAGCGGCGGACGTGAGCATGCAATCGCATACAAATGTGCTCAGAGCCCACGCGTTGATAAATTATACTGTGCACCAGGTAATGCTGGAATTGGACAGCTTGCAGAATGTGTTCCAATTGGTGCGATGGAATTTGACAAGCTTATTGCTTTTGCCAAGGACAAAGAAATTGACCTTACTGTTATAGGTATGGATGACCCGCTTGTTGGCGGAATTGTTGATGCTTTTGAGGCAGAGGGATTAAGAGTATTCGGACCTCGTAAGAATGCAGCTATTCTTGAGGGCTCCAAGGCATTTTCCAAGGATTTAATGAAAAAATACAATATTCCAACAGCTGCATATGAGACTTTCAATTCCCCTGAGGCAGCGATGAAATACCTTGAGACATCAGAATATCCAATTGTATTAAAGGCTGATGGCCTTGCACTTGGTAAGGGTGTGCTTATCTGTAATTCAAAGGAAGAGGCTATGGAGGGCGTCAAAACTCTTATGCTTGATAAGCAGTTTGGAAGCGCAGGAGATAGAATTGTTGTTGAAGAGTTTATGACTGGCCGTGAGGTATCAGTTCTCTCTTATGTTGATGGAAATACAATTAAAATTATGTCATCAGCACAGGACCATAAGCGTGCCAAGGATGGAGACCAGGGTCTTAATACTGGTGGAATGGGTAATTTTTCACCAAGTCCGTTCTATACTGCCGAGGTTGATGAATTCTGTCAGAAATACGTATATCAGGCAACAGTTGATGCAATGAAGGCAGAGGGAAGACCTTTTAAGGGAGTTATTTTCTTTGGACTTATGCTTACTCCAAAGGGACCAAAGGTTCTTGAGTATAATGCAAGATTTGGTGACCCTGAGGCACAGGTAGTTCTCCCTAGAATGAAGAATGATATTATTGATGTGTTTGAAGCATGTATTGATGGAACACTGGATAAGATTGACCTCCAGTTTGAGGATAATGCATGTGTATGTGTAGTGCTTGCATCTGATGGATATCCTGTAGCATATGAGAAGGGCAAGCTTATTAAAGGGCTTGAGAATTTTGATGGTAAGGAAGGCTATTACTGCTTCCATGCAGGAACCAAGCTCACAGATGAAGGAATTGTTACTAATGGAGGACGTGTACTTGGCATTACAGCTAAGGGTGCAACTCTTAAGGAAGCAAGAGCTAACGCATATAAAGCAACTGAATGGGTTGATTTTGACAACAAATATATGAGACATGATATTGGAAAAGCAATAGACGAGGCATAGACATGAAGACTAAGGTATATATTGACGGAAGTGCAGGAACAACAGGTCTTAGAATTAATGAAAGATTCAAGAACAGGGATGATATCGAGATATTGCATATTCCTGATGAACTTCGCAAGGATTCTCTGACCAGGAAAAAATATATTAATGAATCTGACATTACATTTTTATGTCTGCCGGATGCAGCATCCATTGAGGCTGTAAGTCTTGTTGAGAACGACAATGTAAAAATAATTGATGCATCAACTGCACACAGAACCAATCCTGACTGGGCATATGGCTTTCCAGAGCTCGGACCAGAATTTCGTGAGAAGATAAGAAATGGTAAGAGAATAGCAGTTCCAGGTTGTTATGCTTCTGGTTTTATGTCACTTGTATATCCTCTTATTAATAAGGGCATTATTAAATCAGATTTTCCAATTGTAAGCTTTGCAATGTCCGGT
The DNA here is from genome assembly GCA_964441705.1 of uncultured Butyrivibrio sp. Taxonomy (GTDB): domain Bacteria; phylum Bacillota; class Clostridia; order Lachnospirales; family Lachnospiraceae; genus Eshraghiella. The sequence goes on along the minus strand of CAYTWF010000007.1, from coordinate 19,784 downwards.
TACAGTGGTGCAGGAAAAAGTGCAATTGAAATTTACGAAACAGATGCTAAGACAGAAGCCATGTATGCTCCAAGAGAGTATGCACTTACCCAGAATCACAAGCATCTTAAGGAAATGAAGGCAATTGCCGGACTTGACAGAGAACCATTATTTACACCGATTGTAGATGATTATTATTGTGGAATGATTGTAAATCTTCCATTGTACAGCAGCATGATTGGTATGAAGCCACAGGAGCTGCAGAAGGTATATGCTGATTATTATGCCGGGGAGCAGTTCATCAAGGTTAAGCCTTTTGATGCACAGACAGAGGAGCTTGGCGGATTTCTGCCAGCGAATGGGTGTGCAGGCTGGGACGGAATGGAGATATATGTTAATGGTAATGATGACAGAATTCTGGTTGCTTCAAGATTTGATAATCTTGGCAAGGGTGCATCAGGTGCCGCTATTCAGTGTATGAACATTATGCTTGGATATGAAGAGAACAAAGGACTTAATCTATAGAATTAAGGTGAAAAAATATGGCAGATATGCTCGATGAGTATACCTGCCATATTTATGTATGGATATAAAAACATTTATGCGTGCCATACGGAACCATAAAAATCTTCTGTTATAGCTTTATCTTCATATTCTACTTCGCCCGTAGTGCTGTCATATAGAGTGTAATTATTGTTAATAAGTGTAAGAATAATTACGGACTGACCATCAGGATAATAGTCATAGCTAAGCTCTGTGTCATTGTAGCCTGTGTATTCAAAGCCATAATCATGGGATTCATCTTCGCTGGCAATCACAGATATTTCGTCTGATTCATTGGTTGAATCAGGAGCGGGCCTATAGCAGATAATTCCCAGGTGTTTGCCCTCAGATGTGGTGAGACGAAATGCATATTCAGGTCTCAGGTTATCGTAGCTCCAGTCGGCATCAAGGTAGCTTGCACAAATGTCTGATATATTGGCATAATTCTTAACTGCTGCAATTACAGCTGCATTGTTGCCTGCAATAAGGTCAGCATATACAGAATCAATCCATGTCTGTACAGGGTCCTGAGTTGGTGCCTCAGTAGTGGGAGCCTGTGTAACAGGTTCCATAGTTGTTTCATCCTTGGAATTATTAGTAGTCTCATTAGATGCAGTCAGACTGCCTTCGTTCTTGTCTTCCTTTCCGCATGCAAAAAGCATGAGTGAACAGGTTAACAGCAATATAAGAGCTGTAATTTTCTTAGTAGGTCTCATAAGGTTTCTCCTTCGTATTATTTTGAACCATATAGAAATTCATCCCGGCGCGCTCCAAACCTTCGATTTAAAAGACCATAAGTCAGTCCTACAAAAACTGCTGACAGAATAGTCCCTATTCCAACACTTCCAAAGCTATGAAGTACTATCAGGCACGTAATTAATGAGATAATAACCATGGTTATGTCAAAGCCTATTTTTACCTTGGAAAATTCAATATGTGATACACTTGATACTGCCTGCATTGCACCTTCGCCTGCCAGTGGCATAATATTGGATGGCATATAGAAAAAAATACCAACTGCCACCAATATGATACTTATGGCAACCATTGCGAGTCTGATTCCTATATTATCAGTTGATGGAAGCATTGCGGCGAGAGCATTACACAGCGTTGTAAATTTGCCAAAAACAATTCCAACAGCAATCTGGAGCAAGCTGATTATTTTAAACTGTCTGCGAAGCAGAGCAATCTGCAGAAGTACAAGTACAATGTGGAATAAAATAGTTGCATTGCCCATTTCAATACTAAATACGCAGGTAATTGTATATGGAATTGAGCTTACCGGAGATACTCCCAGGTTGGATTTCACAGAGAGTGCAACTCCTGTGGTCATAATGAATAGACCGACAAAATACATAATAAAGCGAATAACGAGATTTTTACTGTGTTTCATAAATAGATTCCTTTTCTGATATGGTAACCAGAAAAGTATAGAGTGGAAAACGCGTTATGTCAAATAGAATCAGATAAATGGGTGTTACAATTATCATATTAGGAATAAAATGTGAAATTTCTGGTAAATTGTGACTAAAGGTTGTATTTTTGGTCATTTTTTCTTATAATGGAAAATGTTTGGAAAGTATATTTTGAATGGAAAATATATTGGACAGATATTGGAGGAATAGAAATGAAAAGCTTTATCAGAAATAAAATACTGAAATTGCCGGTAATACTGGCGTTAATAATAGCACTGCTTGGCGGCACCGGAGTAGGAATCTGGTGGGACATTGAAGCGCAGGCAGCGATTTCTTTTGAAAGTTCAATATCAGCATTTCCGGAAAGCTATAAGTCAGCATTAAGAACATTACATTCTAAGCATCCTAATTGGACATTTGAGGCTGTTAATACAGGACTTGATTGGAACACAGTAATGTCAAATGAATTAGTAATTAGTCGTAATCTGGTTCCACTTGGATTAATGGCGCTTAAAGGCGTTGATTTTAATTCTTCAGGCGTTCCAAGCTGGTATACAACACCTACATCATGGAAATCCACGGATATTAATGGCTCCTATAATTGGAGCAGCGATAAATGGGTTGAGTTTAGTGGAGGTGGATGGGTACAGGCTTCATCTACTGCTGTTGCATACATAATGGACCCGAGAAATTGGCTGACAGATGCAAATGTTTTTGAATTTGAGCAATTAAGCTATAACGCGTCATATCAGACGTATGACGTTGTGAAGGCAATGCTTGATAATACTTTCATGGACTGCGATTATGCAACTGTTGGCGGAACCAATAAAGCAACCTATGCTACTGTAATTATTGAAGCTGCAACCAAATATAATGTAAGTCCGGTATCTTTAGCGGCAAGGCTTATTCAGGAGAAGGGCACAGGAACCTTATCAAATGGCAAGTATGTAATTAATGATACATTGGGCAGCGGAGTATCCTCAAGTGACGGGGGAAAAACCTTCCATGCGGCTAAGGCAGGAGAAACGGTATATTATAATTTCTTTAATATTCAGGCAGCAGGAACAACGTCAGCGGATGTTATTAATAATGGCGGACGTGAGGCAATGAATAAAGGGTGGACCACGCAGTATCTGGCTATAATGGGTGGTGCTTCACTTATTGCAAGCAGCAAACTGAATATTGGGCAGGATACTTTATATTTTCAGAAATTTAGTGTTGTTAATAAGGATTATTTATATTGGAATCAGTATATGCAAAATCTTTTGGCTCCTGTTAATGAAGGATATGCTAGTATGACCACATATAAGGCGAAGGGCTTAATAGATTCACCATTTACATTCCGTATACCGGTATATAATAACATGCCATCAACATCATGTGCTCGACCAACACCATTAACAAGCACTGCTAATCCTAATTATAAATTAAAGAGTATTGCAGTGACAGGAACGGATATGTTTGGAAAAACCTCTAATCTGTCAATTACACCTACTTTTAGCATGGATACAGCTTCTTATAGTGCTGTTGTGCCATATGAGACAACAAGTGTTAATATCAGTGCCACAGCAATTGCTGGAACATCGGCGGTATCAGGAACTGAAAGTAAAAATCTTGCGGTAGGAAATAACTCATACCAGATAGTATGTAAATCTGCGTATGGAACCTCTAAGACATATACGGTTAACGTTACAAGAAGTGCAGCAAGTACATTACTAACGTCCCTTAAACCAACAGCAGGAGGTTTTGCCACTACTTTTTCCAAGACCAATTTGAACTATACAATGACTGTTGATAATTCTGTATCAGCAATAGGATTTACATATACACCGGAAACAAGTACTGCTAAGGTAGTATTTGAAAGCGGAGGTACAAGCTCGGTATGTGAAGGCGGTAAAACAGCAAGTGTCAATTTGCCAGAGGGAACAACTAAAATAACCATGACAGTGTATCCTTCATCAACAGATTCATCGACGAAAACAGTTTATACAATTAATGTTACAAGATACACAAAAACGGTATTTGATAAAAAGAGTCTTCAAATTACTGGAAGTAATATAAATGGATTTGCAATAGGTGAGAAGGCGTCCACGGCACTCGGAAAAATGGGTGTAACCAATGGCACAATTGCAATTGTTAACTCGGCGGGAAAGTCCAAGGGCGGCAATGAACTGGTAGGAACCGGAGACTACGTGTATGTGTATGATGCTAACGGCAATGTGTACTATAAATACCAGATTATTATTTATGGCGATGTAAATGGTGATGGAAAGATTGATTTGTTTGATTTTGCGTATATGAAGAAACAGATACTAAAATCTAATGGATTGACAGGTATATATCTTCAGGCAGCAGATGTATATGCAGCATCTAAAGGATTGGATTTGTATGATATAGCAACGATAAAAAGATATATACTTAAAAATGTGGCAATTGTGCAGAATCATTAATGAGAGGAAATATACGAAAAATGATAATTAAAAAAGTTAGAAAAATAGCAGCAGGAATTCTATTTATGCTTTTGTTTATTGGAATTATTCCATTACATACAGTATTGGCAGCGGATGGTTCTGTGTCAGTAGCAGTAAGTTCATCAAGTGTTATTGTTGGTGACACAGTCAATGTATCAGTAACCCTGAATTATGGAGCCGGAGTAAGCACTGCACAGTTTAATGTGAATTATGATGCTTCTAAATTGTCATATGTAAGTGGAGATGCAGATGGTTCGTCGTTTTCAGGAGTAATACCAATTACATTTATGCCATCGGATTATCCTACATCATACACATGGAACTTCTCGTTTAAAGCGAATCAAACGGGTTCCTGTACTATTTCTACGTCTGCTGTTGTTTTTATAGATCCTGATGTTAACCCGTTTAGTCCATCCATGGGTTCTGCTTCTGTTTCAATAGGTGCCGTGGGTTCAGATGATGCCACTTTAAACAGTCTTCAGGTTGGAGGAGCATCACTTTCACCTGCATTTGCCAAGTGGACAACCAACTACACCTGTTATGTTGGCTCAGATGTAACTGCGGTTACAATAGGAGCAGCGGCATCTCAGGGTGGAAGAACTGAGGTAGGAGGCAATCCGGGAAGTTTAAATTACGGTGGTAATAATATTACTGTAACCTCTTATGCACCTAATGGGAAGACAATGACATATACAATTAATGTTGTCAGGTCGGAACCAGCAACTGAGCCGACATCAACGGAGGCTCCTGAGACAACTGCTGAACCTGAGACAATGTATGGCGTTAATGTCAAGATTGATAATGCGTCATATACAATAGATTCTAACTACGCAGCGGATATTTTACCTGAAGGTTTTGCGAGCAATTTAACTACCTACAACGGCAAGGATGTCCTTGCAGCAACTAATTCCAAGTACAAGGTCACTCTTTTATATCTTTTAGATAAAGATAATAAGGGTGCGTTCTATACATATAACAGCAAGGATAATTCTTTTTACAAGTATGTAATGATTACGGGAGATGGACATTCATACATTCTTGCTGACCCGGAGAAGGCAGCCTCCAAGCCTGATGGCTGTACTCAGAAGAAGATTAAGGTCAAGGGAACAGAGATAGATGCATATGTAGGCGAAGACAATGACGAGTTTGCATATTTTTATGCTGTTAATGATAAGGCAGAGACAGTATGGTACTGCTATGATACAGTTGAAGAGACAGTTCAGAGAATGAATCTCGGAGCCACTCAGAGTATATCCGAGGATCTGAATACACAGATAACTGACCTGCAGAACGATAAGGATAAAGCGGAGCAGGATAAACAGACAGAGACAAGAATGAAGAAAATTTTTATGATAGCTTCTATTGTCCTTCTGGTAATGTGTATAGTATTATTTATTATAACGATGATTGTTAATAACAATCGTAAAAAGACGGTTACGGCAGATGATTTAGATGACGATTTGGATGAGGATGATGTAATTGCAGCAGAAGCGCAGGCAGCAGCTACAGACGAATCGGACGAGCAGGAAGATGCCGACGAATCACAGAATGAGCAGGAGACTGCCAAAGAATCACCGGAAGAATCAGAAGTTACTGATGAAGCTGCGCAGGAGACAGTAGCGGAGGAAGACACCGCAATAACAGAGCAGAACGCAGATAGTGACTCATTAACAGGTGAAGAAGCTGAGAGTTCAGAGCCGGAGGTTACATCCCAGGAGGCAGCTCAGTTTGATGCAGAGGCAGATAATATTACATCAATGCTTGCAGCTGAGGTAGCAGATTCTCTTAGTGAGGGCGATAATATTGAGGCAGAGATAATATCACTTGATGATGACGACGAAGAGGCAGAACCAGATAAGAGCGATATAGAGTCACAGGATGAAACACAGGAGACTGTGGAAGATACAGCAGATGATGAAGAGGCCATTGAGGTTATCGACACAGATAAGCTGGATACAGACGAGGATACTTTCTTGTAAAATTTTGGTATTAATTAATTGGGCACAGGATAGCAAAAAATATTGCTTTTCCTGTGCCTATTTGTTATAGTATATCTATAACACATGGACAAAGGAAGGGTGACTGCATGATTTTATCAATTGATTTTAATAGTGAAGAGGCTATATATATGCAGCTGTGCAATCAGATAATTATGAGTATTGCCAATGACCAGATACGGGAGGGAGATTCACTTCCATCAGTGAGACAGCTTGCAGATAATATTGGAATTAATATGCATACAGTTAATAAGGCATATACTATCCTTAGACAGGAAGGCTATATTAAGCTGGACAGACGGCATGGTGCAATTATTGCACTTGATGTTGACAAGCTTGAAGCAATGCAGGAGCTTTCTGATGAGCTGAGAGTAGTTGTGGCAAAAGCCATGTGTAAGAATATATCAACAGAAGAGATACATGATATTGTTGATAGTGTTATAAGAGAATTTAGTTCAGATATTAATTAATAATAGAAGGAGAACAATAATGCTGTGTGAGAAATGTAAAAAGAACGTTGCCACCTTTCATTATACAGAGGTTGTTAACGGCGTTAAGAATGAGCACCATTTATGCAGTGAATGTGCTGCCAATACAGATGTAAGCTATTATTCTAATGTTTTTGATAATAATATGCAGTTCACAAGGCTATTATCTGGAATCCTTGGAAGTCAGGGATTTTTGTCAGATGATGAAGAGACTGACCCTGCAACTCAGGTTCAGTGTCCTAACTGCAAGATGAAGTATGGAGAATTTATTAAGAATTCCAGTTTTGGGTGTCCCGAATGCTATGATGTATTTGGACCACTGATTACAGATAAGATTAAGAAGATTCAGGGAAGCGACAGACATGTTGGCAAGAAGCCAATGGCATATTCTGAGGAAGGCGATAAGACACCACAGGAGATACAGTCAATAAGTGATGCCAGAGATATCAGAAGAGAGATTGAAGTCCTTTCAAGAAAGCTTAAGGATGCAGTCAATCTTGAAGATTTTGACGAAGCAGCAAGATTAAGAGATATGATTGCCGGTCTTAAGGGAAAGGACGGTAAGTGATATGCTTAAATGGTATGAGAAAAACGGCAAGCCTGATGATGTAGTTCTGTCAAGCAGAATTCGGCTTGCAAGGAATTTTAATGGCTATATGTTTGCCGACAGACTTTCAGATGAGGATGGAACGCAGCTGGTTAATTCAGTTATAAGCAATTTTAAGAATGACTATCCGGAGGATTACAGCTGCATATTTATGAACAACTGCAGCGATACTAAGCGTAACGCTCTTAAGGAGCAGCGTAAGATTAATTCATATCTGGCAGGAGGAAGGAAAGGCGCCGTTCTTTTATCCGGAGATGAAGGAACCTCCATAATGCTTAATTCTGAGGACCATGTACGAATTCAGGTTCTTGCACCGGGAATGAATATACCGGTGTGCTTTAAGAGGGCTAATGATATTGATGATTATATAGATGCACATTTTGATTATGCCTATGATGAGCGGTATGGCTATAAGACTACTTATCCTACCAATGTAGGAACCGGCATGAGAGCAGGCTATACACTTCACCTTCCGGCGCTCACAGATGCCAAAAGAATTAATCAGATAAGTACGGAGCTTGCCAGATTTGGTGTTAAATTCAAGTCACTTTATGGTGATGATGAGGGCAGCTATGGTGCAATCTATCAGGTGGCAAGTCAGAAGACACTGGGGCAGGAGGAGAAAGAGATTATTAAGGACCTTGATGATATTACAGCCCAGTTGATAACCCAGGAGAGGGAACAGAGAAAGTATTTTTACGATAATGCTACAATCCAGATTGAGGATGAGATATACAAGTCATACGGAGTACTTAGATATGCGAGAAAGCTTTCACTTCGTGATGCAATGACGCTTATGTCAGAGGTGATGCTTGGAAAGGCACTTGGTCTTTTTACCTTTGATAAGGGAGAACGTTACAGTTTTAACAAGCTTATTATAGATATCCAGCCAGCTGTACTGGCAAGCAGAAGCCGTAAGGGCCTATCTGTTGAGGAGGCTGATACAGCAAGAGCACAGTACGTAAGAGAGCATATTCCAGACATATTATAGATGACAGAAAGGACAATAACATGCAGAGTGGATTTACAAAAAAAGCCGAAGAGGCTTTACAATATGCGGCAGGTGCAGCCTTTGAGCTTGGACATGGAGGCGTTGGCTCGGAGCATATTTTAATCGGATTACTAAGGACAGAAGACAGTCTTGCAGGGACGGTGCTTATTAATAACGGTGTAGATGAAGAAAAGGTAATTGACATAGTTAACCAGCTTATTGCACCGGATACCAAGGTCGGTGTTGCGGAGCCTGAATCATATACACCAAGGGCCGCAAGAATACTTGAGAACGCCAGGAGAGAGGCCAAACGTTTTAACTCGCAGCTTATCGGAACGGAGCATATTTTGATTGGCATGATAAAAGAGCCTGAAAGTGTTGCTACAAGGCTTCTTAACACAATCGGAATCAGCCTGCAGAAGGTATATATCGACCTCATGGTTGCAATGGGAGAGGATGGTAATGCGTACAAGGACGAGGTATCCCAGTCACAGAAGGGGCGCAAGAAATCCCCGACAGCAACCTTGGACCAGTATAGCCGTGACTTGACCCAGATGGCAAAGGATGGCAAGCTGGACCCTGTAATTGGCAGAGAGAGTGAGATTCAACGAGTTATACAGATTAGCAGCAGAAGAACCAAGAATAATCCATGCCTTATTGGTGAGCCGGGAGTTGGTAAGACAGCTATTGTAGAGGGACTTGCAATTAAGATTGTTGAGGGTAATGTGCCTGATACTGTTAAGGATAAAAGACTGTTAAGTCTTGACCTGTCCGGCATGATTGCAGGCTCCAAGTACAGGGGCGAATTTGAAGAACGAATTAAGAAAGTAATAAGTGAGGTAAGAAGTGCCGGTAATGTAATTCTTTTTATTGATGAGCTCCATACCATTATCGGTGCCGGCGGAGCAGAGGGGGCAATTGATGCTTCCAATATTCTGAAGCCATCACTTGCCCGTGGAGAGGTTCAGATAATCGGAGCAACTACAATAGATGAATACCGCAAATATATAGAGAAGGATGCAGCACTTGAGAGAAGATTTCAGCCTGTAACAGTAGAGGAACCATCTGAGGAGGAAGCCTTTGAGATACTTAAGGGCTTACGAAAAGCCTATGAGATTCATCATGGTGTAACTATTACAGATGCTGCACTGGATGCTGCAGTTAAGCTTTCCAAAAGATATATTAATGACAGATATCTTCCAGACAAGGCAATAGACCTTATTGATGAGGCTGCCTCCAAGACAAGACTTGGAACCTATGTTAAGCCGGATGAGATAACAAGGCTTGAGGAAGACATTAAAAAGCTTGATTCAGATAAGGAAGAGGCAATTAAGACAGAGGCCTTTGAGAAGGCAGGAGAGATTAAGAAAAAACAGCTTAGAAAGGCTGATAAGCTGGAAAAACTTAATGCAAAGTGGCAGAAGGACAAGGATAACCGCAATCTGACAGTTGGAGAGGATGAGATTGCCTCTGTTGTATCTGACTGGACCAAGATTCCCGTTCAGAAACTGGCTACAGGCGAGAGTGAGAGACTGATGCATCTCGAGGAAACTCTTCATGAGAGAGTTGTTGGACAGGAGGATGCAGTTAAGGCTGTAGCAAGGGCGATTAGAAGAGGCCGAGTTGGTCTTAAGGACCCTAAGAGGCCGATTGGTTCATTCCTGTTTCTGGGACCTACTGGTGTTGGTAAGACTGAGCTTTCAAAGACTTTGGCAGATGCAATGTTTGGTAATGAGAATTCTCTTATAAGAGTTGACATGTCTGAGTATATGGAGAAACATAGCGTATCTAAGATGATAGGCTCCCCTCCGGGATATGTTGGATATGATGAAGGTGGACAGCTTAGTGAAAAGGTAAGAAGACATCCGTACTCAGTAATTCTTTTTGATGAAATAGAGAAAGCACATCCTGATGTATTCAATATTTTGCTGCAGATACTTGATGATGGTATGGTTACGGATTCAACAGGCCGTAAGATTGATTTTAAAAATACAGTTATTATTATGACAAGTAATGCAGGTGCAGAGAATATTGTAGCACCTAAGCTTTTGGGCTTTAATACCTCCAAGGACCCTGACCAGGATTATAAGAATATGAAGACCAAGGTTATGGATGAGGTTAAGAAGCTTTTTAAGCCGGAGTTTCTCAACAGAATTGACGAGATGATTGTATTCCATATGCTGACTCGTGATAATGTGGCAGAGATTGTTGATATTATGATGAAGTCAATTAATAAGCGTATTGAAGAGCAGATGAATATTACAATTAATCTTGACGAGAAGGCTAAGAGATATATTGTTAATGAGGGCTATGATGAAAAATACGGAGCAAGGCCACTTAAGCGTGCCATTCAGAGTAAAATCGAGGATGAATTGGCGGAGCAGATACTTGAGGGTACTGTTAAAGCGGGCAGCAAGGTAAATGTATCATGTGCCGACGAAAAACTTGTTTTTTCGTCAAAATAGTGTAGCAAATAAAGTGGATTTATATTATAATGAATCCATCAGAATACTTTTCAAAATCAGTTCGGAAAATTTAGTTCTGGATAGTATATTTTTGAAAAACAGGAGGAACGGAAATGTCTGTAGTAGACGAGTTAATTCGTATCGAGGATGATGGTGCAATCAGCTTCGGCAATTATCTTTTGGATACCAAATCCAAATTAGACAACGTAGAGCACAATGGTGACATCTACAAGGTTAAGACCTATAATGAGATTACCAAGTTAGAGAGAAATGGAATGTTCGTATACGAATCTGTTCCAGGAACGGCTGTTAATAGCTTCAGGATGAATGATGAAGAGATTACAATGACAGTTGAAGGCAATGAGGACCCACAGATAACAATGGAGCTTGAGCCATCAACTGAATACAAGGTATACGTTGACGGAGTAAGCATTGGCAACATGAAGACCAATATCAGTGGCAAGCTTAACCTCAGTGTTGAACTTGGCGGCAGTTCGGTTACAGTCAGAATAGTGAAGATGTGATGTAAGTAATCATGGGGAGCTGTGACATATCACAGCTCCTCTTTGCGTAGTAAGAGAGAGGGATATATGGCTAAGAGTAAGACAATAACTTTTTTTTGTAAGGAATGTGGTTATGAATCAGCTAAGTGGATGGGACAGTGCCCGTCCTGTCATGAGTGGAATTCTTTTGTAGAGGCTCCTGTGGCGGCTGGACCGGCTAAGGGTATATCGATGTCAGCTACTAAGGGTGTTGCCTCGGCAGTTCCTGTTAAGCTGGCAGATGTGGATACTTCAGTTGAGAATAGATATACCTCTGGCTATGGGGAACTGGACAGAGTACTTGGCGGAGGAATTGTAGCAGGTTCAATGGTACTTGTGGGTGGAGATCCTGGAATTGGCAAATCCACTCTTCTTTTACAGGTATGCCGTAATGTGGCGCAGTCCCGTAAGATATTATATATATCAGGTGAAGAGTCTTTAAGACAGATTAAGATGAGGGCTGACAGAATAAGTGAGATGCCGGATAATTTCTATCTGCTGTGTGAGACTAATCTTGCGGCAATTGATTCGGCAATACGCAGTCTTGCGCCGGATACGGTGGTTATAGATTCAATTCAGACAATGTATTGTGAGACGTCGGATTCTGCACCGGGCAGTGTAAGCCAGGTAAGAGAGTCCACCAATGTGTTGATGCAGATTGCTAAAGGTTTGGGAATCACAGTATTTGTCGTTGGACATGTTACCAAGGAAGGTGTGGTTGCAGGACCAAGAGTTCTTGAACATATGGTTGATACGGTGCTGTATTTTGAAGGTGAACGCAGCGAATCATATAGGATTATCAGAGCGGTTAAGAATCGTTTTGGTGCTACCAATGAGATTGGTGTGTTTGAAATGCGCAACGAGGGTCTTGTAGAGGTCCTTAATCCATCTGAATACATGCTTAGTGGAAGACCACTGGGAGAGTCAGGTTCAGTTGTTGCATGTCTTATGGAAGGAACAAGACCGATTCTTGTTGAGATTCAGGCACTTGTGTGCCACACTAATTTTGGACTGCCAAGGAGGACAGCCGCCGGTGCAGATTATAACAGACTTAACCTGCTCATGGCAGTTCTTGAGAAGAAGATAGGACTGCAGCTTTCCGGCTGTGATGCATATGTAAATATAACAGGTGGACTTAAGGTTAATGAGCCGGCACTGGATTTGGGAATGGTAATGGCAGTTATATCAAGCTTTCGTAACAGACCAATTGGAGAGAAGACAATTGTGTTTGGAGAGGTTGGACTTACCGGAGAGGTAAGGGCTGTAAGCCAGGCCAAGCAAAGAGTTGCGGAGGCAGTTAAGCTGGGCTTTGAAGAGGTTATTTTGCCATATGCATGTCTTAAGACAATTGGCAAGGAAGATAGAATTAAGCTGACAGCAGTTAAATCTCTGTCAGAATTATGTTGAATATAATAAAAAGGTGGGTGTTACAACAATGGAAGAAGTATTTTTTAATCAGATGGGAAAGATAATCAGTGACCTGGATGAGTCACAGCTTAAGGTGGAGAAGCATGCATTTGATGTTATTAATTCATCAGATACATCTCTTAACCTTGTTAAGGATGGAATTACAAGCATAGAGGAGATTGTTACTCAGATTAACGAGTTGAATCAGATTGTGGAGGATTCCTCAGAGAATATTAAGAAGCTGGAGGACCTTTCACTGCTTATTGAGAGTTTTGCAGGTGTTATTGGCAAAATAGCCGGCAAGACTAATATGCTGTCGCTCAATGCATCGATTGAAGCTGCAAGAGCAGGAGAGCAGGGCAGAGGCTTTGCAGTTGTTGCCAAGGAGGTTGGTAACCTTGCAACTCAGTCTACCAAGTCCTCTAAGGACATATCTGATACAGTCAAGGAGGTACATAATTTTGTTGAGTCCATGGTAGACTCCATGAATGAAATTCGAGAGAAATCAGTTCAGCAGAATGAAAAGGCTTCACAGATTGGTGAACTTCTTAATAAGATTCTTGAAGCGGCTACAGTGGCCAATGATGAATCCCGTGGAATGGAGCATGAGATTGCATTCCAAAGGGATATTACAGATAATGCCAGAAAGGCACTTGATAATTATTCAGAATAATGCAAAAAGATTAAATTTTGACTTGCAATTATACCTTCAATGTGGTATAAATAATAAGCGGCGGTCGTGAGAACGAATCGCCGTTAATACAGGGGCATAGTTCAGTTGGTAGAACGTTGGTCTCCAAAACCAAATGTCGAGGGTTCGAGTCCTTCTACCCCTGCTATGAGAAGCATCAGACTTATCGGTCTGGTGTTTTTTTGTGCAATAGACCGCCTTACAGCAGTGAAAGGAAGATTATTATGAAGATATTAAAAAAAATACTTATATGGATTCCGGCGTTACTTATGATGCTGCTTATATTCAGCTTTTCCGGTGAAAATGGTGATGAGTCATCATCGCTTAGTGATAGGGTAAGCATTAAGCTTATAGAGATTAAAAATGATGTGTTTAATCAGGGTATGACAATGCAGGAGATAAAGTCTGAGGCAGCTGATATATCATTTATTGTGAGAAAGGCAGCCCATTTTACGGAATATTTTATTCTTGCGTGGCTGTATGCGGCAGCTCTATATGTGAGTGTGGGGATAAAAGGATATAGACTTCCAATTATTATGGAGGGAATGGTAGCAGTGTATGCCACCTCGGATGAGCTGCACCAGCTGTTTGTTGCGGGGCGTGCCGGACAATTTAGAGATGTGCTTATAGATTCGGCGGGAGGACTTTTGGCAGCACTGGTAATTATGCTCATAATATATCGCAGGAATAGAATGCAAAAGATTTAGTGATTATAGATTATATTACATCATAACTTATCATAATATGGTGTATTGTTCATTGTAAATAGTACAAAACTTAGTATAAACAGCAACGGTTAGATGCTGGAAAATTACCTCAAGATGTATGGAACAGGAATGTATTTCATGCTATGGTTTTAGTTGTTTAATATGAAATAACATGATATAATAACCACACAATGAGTGTGAGTGACAAGGGGTGATTATTTTGGATTTAAGTGAGAAAATTCGGGCATTAAGAACAGAAACAGGATTGAGTCGAAAACAGTTTGCAGAACATTTTCAGATTCCACTTCGGACGGTGGAAGAATGGGAAGCTGGTCGTAGAAAACCTCCAGAATATATTCCACGGCTGATTAAGTATCAGATTATGTATGAACAACAAATTGATAAGCAGTTCAAGAGTGATAAAGATAATATTTGAGATTACAGATTGTGACCTCAAATTGAGGTTGGAGGGTAGATGGAAAAAGAAGATACTATGTTACAAGAATCGGAAGCCAGTGATTTGGATAATATTGTGGATTTGGAATATATTCAAAGTCTTATATATGTTGTTAGAGGAAAGCAGATTATGCTTGATAGTGATTTAGCAGAATTATATCATGTTGAAACAGGAAGATTAAATGAAGCTGTCAAAAGAAATATTATGAGATTCCCTGAAGCTTTCAGATTTCAGTTAACTAAGGAAGAGTATCAAAACTTGATATCGCAAATTGCGATATCAAGTTTTGTGGATAAGAGTTCTGGTTATGGTGGACGCAGAAAATTGCCATATGTGTTCACGGAACAAGGGATTGCAATGTTATCGGCTGTTTTGAGGAGTGATATTGCAATTCAAGTCAGCATTAGGATTATGAAAACTTTTGTAGAAATGCGTAAATATATGGCAAACACTTCACTACTATATGATCGCATGAATGCAATGGAAGAAAAACAAATTATTTATCAGAATGAAACGAACGAAAAATTCGATAAGGTATTTGAGTATATTTCAGACCACGAAGAGTCACAGCAGAAAATCTTCTTTGACGGACAGATATATGATGCATTTAGCCTACTAATTGATTTTATCGGAGGTGCAACAAAGAGTATAGTGTTGGTCGATAATTATGTTGATATAGGAACGCTGAATATATTGGCGAAAAAGAAAACAGATGTAGCTGTGATTGTTTATACAGTTAAGAAAACAAAATTATCTGAGAAAGATATAGAAACTTTTAATCAGCAGTATCCAATGCTTGAAGTCAAATACACAGGTGTATTTCATGACAGATTTTTAATTATTGATAATGAAAAAGCTTATCATATTGGAGCATCTTTAAAAGATGCAGGAAAGAAATGCTTTGCCATTAGCAAGATAAATGATTCAGGAGTGATTTATGACATTTTACAACGTCTTGATATAGAGACAGAGGAGAATAATACTTAGTAAGAAGGCTTTGATTCAGGTGGTCTCGGTTCTTTCAACACGGACAGACCAATGTGGATGATGCGATTCATATTACATTTAACCACATAATGAGTGTATACAAGGGGTGATTAATTTGGATTTAAGTGAGAAAATTCGGGCATTAAGAACAGAAACGAATCATCCATCTGGAGCAGCAAGCAGACTGCTTACTATGATGGAGATGAATCACAATCTTGTAGATGAATTTCCATTCGTTAAGCTGTCAGCAAATGCTTAAGCAGAATAATTGAAAAGATTTACTCCACAGCAAAGCTTGGACATAGCCGATATGACACAGTCAATTCCACTAGACCGAAGGGTATTTTGCTCTTTTTAAGGGTTACAATAAGAGATAATAACATAAAATGGACAGACATTATATAATCTGATGATAATCTAATCAGAGTAATAATGCCTGTCCATTACTTATATAGAGTGTGGCATGAATCAGAAGACACATTCATATCTAAAAACTTGTATCTTCAAGGAAAAAATCCCCTAATTAATAATTCAGAAACAATTCATAAACAAAACAAAAATAAACAGTTGATAATATAGCATCATCAGATGAAAACAAAACACATTAAGAAAGGAAATAATTATCATGGCAAAATCAAAATTAGTAAAAGCAAATGAGAAGATAGCTGAAGGAGTAGTTGGAGGCTATAAGAAGATTGAAGATGGTGTAGTTGGAGGCTACAAAAAAATTGAAAATGGAGTTGTAGGCGGTTACAAGAAGATTGAAGATGCATTTGTGGACAGATATCTTACAAAAGATGGTGAGTCAATCGAAGATGCAAAAAAGAGAATGAAACAGGAAGAAGCAAATAGAAAGGCAGGTAAATAATTATGAAGAAGAGTTCATTTGTAGCAATGTTATTAGGAACTATCGGAGAAATACTTTTTGCAATAGGAATGTGCATGGCACTTATTCCTGAGTGGGACGCATTCAAGCCAGGTATTGTTATGGGCGTAATTGGAATTGTGATTCTACTAATCATGGTTCTTGTATGGAGAAAAATGGAGAACAAAGCGCCTATTAAGTTCTCTGGAAAAACTGTTGGTGCTACATTAATTGGAATTGTTGGTGCCTTATTACTTGGAGTTGGAATGTGTCTTGTAATGGTATGGAGCAACATGGTACTTGGCATTATTCTTGGTATCGTTGGAATTGCTGCATTACTTACATTAATTCCATTTATTAAAGGGTTGAAATAAGAGTTCACAGTTTGGACACAATTTGCAAACATTACATAAATATTACTTTGCTAGTATAGGCATATCAAAAGAGGGAGGCCGAAAATGCCCAGACTAACAGTAAAGAAAAGAATATTGCTATATCTGGTTATGGTGGCTTCCACTGCTGTATCTATTATCAGCTTATTGGTACAGAGTCACAGCATGGTAATTCAATTATTAATCTATGGCACATATGCAGTGGCAGCGATTAGTATTGGATTTGGGACATACTATCTTGTAAAAGATATTAAGACGTTAATTAATATCCGCATCAAACCCTCAATTAATAACAATCAATATACCAGCAAAATATTGAGCAGTTACAGACTTAGGACCATTGTATTTGCAGTTCCGGGAACAGGTATTAATATTATTTTCGCCTTGTTCAATGGAGTAATGGGAATCATTAGCCACTCGGCCTGGTTTGGTTCTCTTTCAGCCTATTATCTGGTCCTAAGTATTATGAGGTCAAGTGCCGTATTACAGGGCAGAGTTATATCAGGCTCATCAGAAGACAACACTGAACAGCAGAAATTACACATAAGAAAAGAGATGCGAATATTCAGGAGAAACAGTGTTTTATTCACCATACTTTCAATTGTATTATTGGGAATGGTTATTCTTTTATCCTATTCTGAGGGTGGAAAAAGTTACCCTGGAACAATGATATATGTAGTAGCCATATATGCCTTTGTGAAAATTATCACATCAACAATTAATGTTATAAAAGTTAATAGACACCGGTCGCCTCTTCTGACTATAATAAGAAGAATAGGATATCTTGATGCGTGTGTTTCCATATTGAACTTACAGACTGCCATGTTCTCATCCTTTGGCGGTGATATATATTTCGATGTAATGATGAATGAGATAACTGGAGGTGTGGTTTGCCTGATAACTCTTGGAATGGGTATCTATGGATTGATTACAGCCAAAAGATTAGAGAATAGATTAATAGAAAAGGTGGATGCCAATGATTAATATACTGGTAGTAGAAGATGATGTAAAACTTAATCAAATTGTGTGTACATATCTTAATGACAGTGGATTTGCTGCCAGGGGTTGTCTTAATGCCAATACTGCATATGATGAAATGTACAATAATCTCTATGAACTTATTATTTCAGACATTATGATGCCGGAGATTGATGGATTTGAATTTGCAAGAACGGTTAGAGAGGTTAATAAGACTATTCCCATTCTGTTCATGTCAGCCAAGGATGACCTTCCTTCCAAACAGAAGGGCTTCCAGCTGGGTATTGATGATTATATGGTCAAGCCTGTTGAATTAGGTGAACTTTTATTAAGAGTAAGAGCTTTGCTTCGACGTGCCAATATAGAACTGGAGAGAAAAATAACGGTTGGTAATCTTTCACTGGATGCAGATGGTATGAGTGCAGAGATTAATGGTGAAGAGATTGCACTGACCACCAGGGAATTCAATATTATGTATAAATTATTATCTTACCCTAAGAAAACTTTTTCCAGAGCGCAGCTTATGGATGAATTCTGGGGCATGGATACAGATACAAGCCTTAGAGCTGTTGATGTATATATAACTAAGCTTCGTGATAAGCTATCTCAATGTGATGGCTTTGACATTGTAACAGTTAGAGGACTGGGATATAAGATTGTTCCAAGATAGGGGTTCGTGTATGGCGAGAAAAGATGAAATTAACAAAATAAAGGATGACCGTTTTCCACCTACGCTTTTTGCAATCATGTTAGGGGTTCTTTTACTTATGTCAGGTATACATATGGGTCTTATTATTCTAATGGAAGAATTGGAGACACCTGAAGTAGTGAGAGTATTTGTACCTATTATCTATTGGGCTGCAGTAGCTGTTGGACTAACACTTTTTACGAGAGGCAAAATACGAAAAACCTACGAACAACCATTACATGAAATTGCAGAAGCAACATCAAAGGTTTCTACAGGAGATTTTTCTGTATATGTACCTACCATTAATACAGCTGACAAACTGGACTATCTTGATGTTATGATTATGGATTTTAACAAGATGGTAGAGGAACTGGGAAGCATAGAGACATTGAAGACAGATTTTATCTCTAACGTATCCCATGAGATGAAGACCCCTATTGCCATTATTAAGAATTATGCAGAGCTGCTTCGCAATCCGCAGATATCGGAAGAACAGAAAACTGAGTACTCCAGTAATATAGAGGAAGCGGCAACACGACTTTCCAATCTTATTAGTAATATTCTCAAATTGAACAAGCTTGAGAATCAGAATATACCTATTGAAATTGAACAGTATGATCTGTGCAGACAGCTGGAAGAATGCATACTTCAGTTTGAAGAAGTGTGGGAAAAGAAAAATATAGACATTGATATAGACATAGATGAAAACATTATGATTAAGGCTGACATGGGACTTATGGAACTGGTATGGAATAACCTTATATCCAATGCTATGAAATATACTGAACCAGGTGGGTCTGTTAAGATTAGTCAGACAAAGGAAAAGGGACTTATTAAGACTACAGTTACTGATTCTGGATGTGGAATAAGCAAGGAAAGCATTAATCATATTTTCGATAAATTCTATCAGGCCGATACATCCCATAGTGGTGAGGGTAATGGACTGGGACTGGCATTAGTTGTCAGAGTTCTTGAGCTTATGAATGGAGACGTTCAGGTAGAGAGCAGAGTGGGTGTAGGAAGTTCTTTTACCGTTACATTACCAATTGCAGATGGACTTAAGGAGCATTCCTGTTAAGTAACAAATGACAGATTTGCAAAAAATGAGTGTCAC
>CAYTWF010000006.1:14176-65350 GCA_964441705.1 uncultured Butyrivibrio sp. | reverse complement strand
AGAGAAAGTACAGGAATGAATCGGAAAGAATTTTGTGAATATTTCGATATACCATATCGTACAGTATCGGAGTGGGAGCGTGATGGTCGTCATGCACCTGATTATCTGATACGGTTGTTGGAGTATTATATTCGGATGGAAAAACTAAATGATAGGAGCACAATAGATGAGTAGAAATATAAGTATTGTAAAAGATCCTAACAACAATAACATAGTTATGATAAATGATATTGTTTTCAAAGGTAAGAGGTCAATTGAGTGGAAAGATGTTGAAAATTACTTGGAAAGATATGTAGGCGAATTTTATAAAATTGCAGATACAGAAGATATTATTTATATTGGATTAGACCTGCCAGATGAGTATGCGAATTCAAACTATACATATCGACTAAGGGGTGCAAGCGCAAAAGCAAAAGCTAATGCGGTTCAGGGTTTGCCAGAGATTATTGAAATAGCGGAAGGTAAGAAATTTGAAAACAATCTAAAGAGTAAACATAACAAGGATGCTGGGTTTGGCTGGTATCGGTATGAATCAAGGTTTGCACTTCCGGTATTTGATGAGACTGGAGAAATCGAACGGTATAATGTCTTTCATGTAATAATGCTGATAAGACATGCTAGGGATGGGAAGATGTATTTATATGATATTCTAGAGATAAAAAAAGAAACGAGCAACCTTTTCCAGCCATAAGACTTTACTCAGTAGAGAACCCATTTCTTATCTATAAGTTACCATCTTGCAGAAAAAAATGCAAGGTAATTTTAAAATTAGATCAAACAAAATGAAAAATACATTGAACGATATATAAATTGCGATAAGAATAAGCTTCGAAAATATGCCGACTATCAGGATTTTGGTGTGAACTTAATATATGTTGAGGATAGAATTGACAGTTTTAAAGATGCAGCTTCGCCAGGTGGTAGCTACGAAGAGCAGATTGGAACAACAGATGGATATACTTCCAGTTGATGATCCACATTACAACAAAAAAATAATAGATTTTCAGCGCAGATATGACGACCAGTATGATATAATGGGTGAAGTGGAAGAACGTATTGATAAACTGTATTCGGAGCTTGAAGATACAGAAAAGAGAGACTTGATGAGAGCAATTATCGAGCGTGCAGATTTATATCCAGAACGAAGGGCAGATGCCGTTGGTTTGGAAATTACAGTTGATGAAACGGAATCATCTGTTGGGGATTTCAATGTGGACATTTATGCATCTGAAACTGGGACTGACAGTTGGATTTGTAGACCGGGGAGGAAGGAAAATGAAATATTCAGGATTGTGTTTAGCAGTAAAAGATGTAAATCGTTCAAAACAATTTTATCAGGAAATCTTTGGATTAGAGGTATATCAAGATTATGGTATTCATGTATCCTTTGGAGAATTTTCAATACAGCAAGATTTTGATTGGTTGGTTGGAGTTCCAAAGGAAAGCGTGTTGGAAAAATCAAATAATATGGAACTGTATTTTGAAGAAGATAATTTTGATGATTTTATAGAAAGTCTTAGACTGCGAAATGATATAGAGTATTTAGGCGATGTTAAAGAGGCTGGCTGGGGACAACGTTCGATTAAATTTTATGACCCAGATGGACATATCATAGAGGTTGGAGAAACGCTTAAAATGGTAATTAAACATTTCTTGGATTTGGGTATGTCTATGCAGGAAACTTCAAAACGTATGGACGTATCTGTGAAGGATTTAGAAACACTCCTTAAAAACAAATAGAAGTACCTCTATAAACTCTGATTTAAAACATATTTGAGGATGGAGAATTAGTCAGAGAGTCAGTTGTTGCAAATTTTGCAGCAACTGCTTCGGATGGAAAAATATATCAAGTGCAAAAATGCGGTCTTGGATAAGTTCCCACAACCCCCAACTTGCCTTGATATGTTTCTACGAACAGGCAACAGCTACTCCGACAAGCCGACATCATAATCAAGGTATCGTTTCACGTTGAGGCGATTTGTTTATCGTCTTCTAAACCACTATAAACAATTGCTATAAGCATTTTTACAAATTAATAAACTTGTGTTTTAAGGCACATCAGTTTGGCATTACCTTATTTTTTACTAAATAGGGTGATGCCTTTTTTGCTTTATTTTTAACATAGCTAAAAACTATTATAACTCATTCAATATAGCTATTTGCAATAAAACGACATTGGAAATACAATTATGCCATAGTCAGATAATAACTATGAATAGATGGAGACAGTATGGAATTTAATCAAGGTGAAGAACATATCATTCAGAATTTGATAGACGCTGGATGTGATGAAAAGTTTATCAGTGTGTTTTTTGAGGCAAAAAAGCATGGTAATCCAGATCAAATCCTGCTGTTGCAAGAACAGAGGGATTTGATTCTGGAAAAGATTCACCAAGCAAAAAAGATATTAAAAAAGATAGAAGAAGCTATAGAAATTCTTCCTGAAGACGGTCAATAAATAGTTTGGCAGCTTTGGAGAATATCTGGTACTTCTTGGTAAACAGATATACGTTGGAATCTCTGACCGGATTAAGTGGTACAAAGGTGAGTGGTGAATCTGTCCCGACATTTACCAACTGGTCAATACATAAAGCATATGCATCTATATCTACTGTGAATACGGATTTCATTCGACAGGGAGCTGGAGCTGCATCAGTCGCTTTTTCATTTGATAGTATTATGACTCTTGCATCGCTCTATGCACCCATTGATGGAATGAATGAAAAGGGACTGGCAGTATCAGTAAATATGATTCAGGATTCAGATACGATTGCGCAGTCAACGGATTTACCAGATATTACAACCACAACTGCTGTGCGTATGCTTCTGAATAGGGCTGCCACAGTAGATGAAGCAGTAGCGTTACTGAAAGAATATGATTTACATGCATCTTTTGGTTTAATGGTTCATTTGGCAGTTGCCGATGCTCAGGGAAATAGTGCAGTTATTGAGTATGTAAATCAGGAAATGGTTGTAACAAAGACTCCTGTAGTAACAAATTTCTATTTAACAGAGGGAGAAAAGTATGGTATTGGGACAAGCCAGTCACGGGAACGATACGAGACTCTAATGAATGCGATTGGCGATTCCTCTGTGTTGTCAGAATCAGAAGTGGCTGATGCACTGGAGAGTGTAAGCAAGCATCATTACAGTGATGGTGAAACAACAGAGTGGAGTGCTGTTTTTAACCTGACCAGTGGAGAGGCGGTCTATTTTCACAGAGAAGATTATACAAAGGCCTATCGAATTGCACTAAACACAAAATAAAAAGGAGATAACAATAAAATGAAAGAATATAAGAAAATGAACCAAGGATATTTTACAGGAGAGCGTGCGCTTTTTCAAAGTGACTTTTTAGATATTAGAGATTCTGTTTTTGCAGATGGAGAGTCTCCATTAAAGGAAAGTCATGATATTAAACTTGATAACTGCATGTTTAAATGGAAATATCCGTTTTGGTATTGTCATAATATAGAAGTAAAAAACAGCACGTGGTTTGAAATGGGAAGAGCCGGTGTGTGGTATACTAATCATATGAACGTGGAAGATTCACTGGTGGAAGCACCAAAGAATTTTAGAAAATGTAAGGATTTGACTCTTAAAAATGTGAGTATTCCAAATGCAGCGGAAACGCTTTGGAATTGTAATGATGTCAAGTTGGAACAAGTAGTTGCAAAGGGAGATTATTTTGCAATGGGAAGTTCTGATATGACAATTCATGATTTGACACTGTATGGCAACTACTCCTTTGATGGATGTAAAAATATTGAAATTCATCACTCAAAACTGTTATCAAAGGATGCTTTTTGGAACTCGGAGAACATTACGGTATATGACAGCTTTATTTCTGGAGAATACCTTGGATGGAATGCAAAAAATCTGACACTGATTAACTGTACTATTGAAAGCCTGCAGGGAATGTGTTATATTGAAAATCTTGTGATGAAGAACTGTAAGCTTATTAATACAACACTGGCATTTGAGTATTCCAGTGTAGATGCAGAAATAGTTAGTCATATTAACAGTGTACTTAATCCTGCCAGCGGAACAATCAAAGCGGAATCTATTGGAGAGTTAATCATTGAAGCAGATAAAATAGACCCTTCAAAAACAAAGATTATATGTAAGGAAGCTTAGATGATAGAGTATTTTATTCGTGGAATATTAATTGGCTTAGTGTTTGGGATTCCAGCAGGAGCAATCGGTGTTTTGACAATAAAGCGGACAATGGATTATGGCTTTTGGGCAGGCCTTATGACAGGAGCTGGATCTTCTGTAGCGGATGTATTTTATTCCTTCGTAGGCATTGGCGGAATTACAATCATATCTGACTTTCTAATGAAGTATCAAACTTGTATTAATATAATTGGCGGAGTTCTGATTATGTTGTTGGGGTATCTCACAATAAGGGAAAAAAGAATTGAGAACTTGCAGGATGATGGTAAGAGTAATCCCGTTCTTTGTTTTATCTCATCTTTGGGTGTTGCGATAATTAATCCAACTACAGTACTGTCTTTTATGATAGCATTTACTGCGTTTGGAATCAGTGGAAAACAGACAATTGCTCAGTCAATAGGATTAATTTTGGGAATATTAATAGGAACGATGTGTTGGTGGGCACTATTAAGTGGAGTAGTAGCACGCTTTAGAAATAAAATATCAGATGGAATATACAAGTGGTTAAATTACATACTTGGATGCTTGATGGGATTATTAGGAATTATAATGATTTTTCGAGAAGTATTGTAAAGGAAAATAGGCAAGAAGGACAAGGCAATGGAATTTACTATACTATACACTTCAATAGAGATTGCAAAACAACTAAATATACCTATAATAAATATGCACATGAATCATGGTGTTTATTTTACATTACCGGATAAAAAGGTACGGCTGTACGAGATGTACAAAGATAACTATATGCAATCTGTTTTAGCTTTTAAAAGGTTATGTGAAAAATCAATCGGAAGCTTCAACATAAAGATTGTAATTGAAAATACAAACGGTTACTTCCAATATGAAAAAGAGGCAATTTCATTGTTATTAGATAGTAATGTTTTCGGCTTGACATGGGATATCGGACATTCAAACGCCGTTAATAATATGGACGAAGAATTTATTATGTTACACGAAAGCAAGCTAACACATTTCCATATACATGATGGTTTAGGTAAATGCAATCATATGACTCTTGGAACAGGAAAAATTGATTTACGTCAAAGATTACAGGTTGCAGAAAAAATAATAGCATTTATAAAATATGTCTGGATTATTGTGTGTCCAGGCATATTTTAATGTAGTTTGTGAATTAATTTTTATGGTTTACATTTAACATTAAATATAAACGGGTATTACCATATTCTATCGTAAATATAGCTGTATCTGTTATGGAAAGTTTGGACATATCAACGGTTAAAATTGAATTTTCGTATTTAAAACTAGCTGATGGCTCTAATGTTATAATTGATGCGGGATTAGTTAATATTTCTAACTTGGGAACTATATTGCCTATAACAGTCAGTTTGTATAAACGGACATTTATTTTTTCAATAAGTAAATTTTTTTCCTGACCATCAGTGTAAGCAGGTATTATAGATATATATGGTTCAGGCGCATTTGCGGATATAACTGTGCCATTTATATTAATATCATAGGTGGAGGGAATTATTTCGTGGCGCCCCAAAGAACCAAGGAAAAATGTGGCGGGAGGAATGGTAAATGCACCTGCTTTAATATTAAGATATCCGGTTCTCGAATCATAATTATATTCATCTCCAGAAGTCCATTCCTCTGAATTACCCTTAATAACGAGATCCTTCATATAAGGGTGGATAATATCTGTAATGCTGGGAGAACTGGCCTCATTGCCATAATTGGAAACAATCAGATTGATATTGGCAGGCTGCCCACTGGACAGTATGTCATGTTTAAAGAATTTGGTAAGTACAATATCGGAATACGTAGCTGCTTTAATAGTGTGAGTTGTGGTAATTTCCTCGTAGGAGCCGGCATTGAGACTTACATTGCTTTTTATTGACGAAGCGGGAGAGGTGTCTGCAAAATCGTTAATACTGGCAGAATAGGTTATTATTGCTGTGGATTTCCCAGGTAAAATAAACATAAATCCTACACCATTACGTTCTCTATTTACACCCAGAATTCTGGAATAAGCACCGGATTGGGATACAATTAACAGCTTACAGGAAAATAGGTCAAAATTAGAGGGAATTCTTAGAACCCCTCTATCACTGTATACCCCCATATCATCAAAAACATAGGCGTTGGTTATTTGGATATCAAGGCTGTTAGTTACAATGATGCGATATTGTATTATGCTGTTGCGCTGGTAGGTGCGTGAAAATGAGGATTTACTTAATGTAAATGGTGAGAGAATAGTGCCATTTACTATGTTGGACTTAGCGGTTTGATTGTTATTATATGAAACAGTTGCCTGATTGCTATAATTCATAAAATATGGTCTCCTGTAAATAGTTATATTTTATTATATTTGTTTATTGGTATTTATGTGATAATTCATGAAAAAATGGAATAAAATAGTTATTAATACCTATAAATGGGGTATTACGTAAACCACCTTTTTGTGTTATAATACTATTAACAGAGGTTTTGCTCGGTGAAAGGAAGAATAGTATGTTTGAAAAAGGCAGCTACGTTGTATATGGTAACAGCGGAATATGTAAGGTGGAGGATATTACCCATATTGATATCCCGGACAGTGATTCCAAGAGAATGTATTATGTACTTACATCCGTTACCAATAAGGGCAATAGGTCCTTTATACCGGTAGATAATGTTAAAGTGGTCATTCGTAATATAATTAACAAGGATGAGGCTATGGAGCTTATTGATAATATTCCTGAGATAGAAGAGATATGGATAGATAACGATAAGGCCAGAGAAGAGAAGTACAAGGAGTACTCAAGAACCTGTGACTGCAGGAACTGGGTCAGCATAATTAAGACAATATATTTGCGGAAAGAACAGAGAATAGAGCAGGGCAAGAAAATGACATCTACCGATGAGAGATATTTCAGAATTGCTGAGGATAATCTTTACAGTGAACTGGGATTTGCTCTTAATAAGGATAAGTCAGAGATGGAAGATTTTATTGCCAGCAGAATTAAAGAAGCATAGTAATTAATAATTAATGAGCCTCAGATAGTCAATCGATTATCTGAGGCTCATTTTGTGAAACAAAGTGTCTGTTCTATTTAATGTGACTGTCTTTTGGACTTAACAATAACAAGTCCTATAACATATATTGCTACAGCAAACAATAGCTGGATTCCGAGGGATTGTATCATAAGAGGAGTAATGCCATTAAATGAATATTTAAGTTCCTCAGTTATGTTAACATACCAGTAGGTAGGAAGACATCTGGATATCGACACAACCTTATCCGGCAGAAGGAATCTGCTTACGAATACACCACACAGGAATGAGGTGCTAAGACCAATAACATTGGACCACATTGTAAGCATCTGAGTTTTTTTGCTAAGCTGGGCAACAAGGTAGGTAATTGAAATGCACACCAGCAGGTAGGTAAGAGAATTCAGCATGTACATGGCTCCTCTTGCTGTGAAAAATTCCTTGCTGAAAAACGCGGCACCAACTCCCATAAATAGTGCAAATACAATTACGGAATAGGTGGCAGTTGCACCAATGAGCCCAAGATTACGTTTGCCAATACTAAGGGCAGCAATCTCTGTTCTTGATTTCAGTTCCGGACGATTCCATATTACAAGCATTGGACCGTAGCTGTTAATTAACAGGCATAGCATCATATATGGCATAAATGTGAAGAAATAGCTCATAGCGGAAGCATTGCCGTCGCCAGCATTTTTATCCAGGTATTCGGTGTCGGCTGCAAGCCCTGCTGTATCAAGTGCCTTGTCAGAGGCATCCTCTACACTGTATCCGGCAGCTGTGTAATAGGAAAGGCTGTCAAGAAAGGTATTTATCTGTGATGCTACAACATAGGCCTTATTGGAATCTGGCTGCTTATAGGTAGTAATAACATCTTCATAATTACCGGAGCTGATACTATCGGCGAAGCCATCGTTAATTACTATTATAAGCTCAACATTATGGTAGAAAATCTCATCAGGCCATTTATCTTCATCGGGGTCAAGCTCTTTTATGGTATTGGTGTTGTCAATATAATCATATAGCTTTTGGCTGAGAGCAGTGTTATCGTTATCAATCACACCAACATTAACCTTGGTTACAGTAAAGGTAGCATTAGAGGATGAGCTTTGTGCCCTTGAAATTATTATTGCTACGGTAGTAAATATTACAAGATACATAATTCCTGAAAAAATATTGCGAAGTGTAAGCTTTAAAAACGTTCTATATACTTGCATAGCTCTCCCTCCTTGTCATTAATAGTGATACAACACATAAAATTACCGAGTATGCTGTAAGAATAATCATGTTAAGAAAATAACGTTCATGCGTGTTGTATATTAGCAGAGAATACAAGGCATCCTGAATAAGGGTTGCAGGATTAATCATGTTAACAGCCGGTGCATTCTTTTGCAGAAACATCTTAAGGTCTGATACCATAAGGCCTGCAAGAAATGATGACAGCAGAGAAAAGCTTACTGTAATAGTATCTCTCACAGCGGCCTTAAGTCTTGGAATACATCCTACAAACAGACCAAAGGAAACACCAAATAATGAACCAACGGCGCAGGTTAGTGCAATATAGCCGTACTGTGTACCCATGTCAATTCTTACAATAAATTTCATATACAAAAGCAGTGTAACCATAGTTGCCAGCTGAAGTGTATAAGTAGCAAGAAATTCTGCAATTATCATTTTGCCCCTGCCGGCAGGACAGATACATTTTCTTATACCAACACCGGAGGTATCGGCCTTCATCTGAAGTGCACACTGCAGACCAAAGAAGCTGCCAAATAATGCGGTCATAGCGATTAGTGAAAAATAGTACGAAGAAAGCGGGTCAATTTTATTATCTGTTAAACTTGCTTCCTGAATATACTCTGTGGAATCGCTCATCTGGTCAATTACCGTCTGGAGCTGTTCCGGATTAGTGGATGCTATGTCTTTTATAACGGAGGCCTTTTGAATATACTGGCTGATAAAGCTTTGAATAGCGGTTTGATTAATACCCTGTGAATCCACAAGAACTGATATATCATCACCTACTATAATTGCGGCGTCAACGCTGTTATCCTTAAGCATTTCTTTTGCGTCATCAGCGGAGCAGTCTGTAATTGACATAAATGCCTCGCCCTGTGAATCGTCCTTTGCAACAGCTGTTAAGGTTGCCTCAAATTCCGGATTGTCCTTTTCGTATACCACAGCTACAGGAATTGTATGGAAAAGATAGGCCTTGCTGTTAATGCTGCTGAATGCAACTACAAAACATGTGCAAAGAAGTATTGGAAAAACAAAGTTCCAGAATATCTCTGTTTTGGAGTTAAGCATTGCCTTCAGCCTGTATTTATATAAATGCCAGAACATAATTATCTCCTCCTTTAATCCCTCAGCTGCTTGCCGGTAATCTCAAGAAATACGTCATTTAATGTAGGAAGCTCAGAATATACTCTTCCGAAGGCAATATCATTAGTCTTAAGATAGTCGAGTACCCGGATGAGGTTATGCTTGCCGCCGCTGTATGATATTTTCAACTCACCATTATCGTGGGTGCACTGGTATACATGAGGGAGCTCTTTAATTGCAAGGATATTTTCAGCTGAAAAAACAGGTACCTCAATACGGATTGTTTCACTGTTCTTAATCATGCGCTTTAGCTCTGCGTTGGTACCCATGGCAAGGTTTTTGCCCTTATCCATAATGGCGATTCTGGTACATATCTGTTCAACCTCTTCCATATAATGTGAGGTGTAGATAATTGTTGCGCCCTGTCGGTTCAGCTCTACGATTCCCTCAAGAATACGATTACGGCTCTGTGGGTCTACTGCAACGGTTGGCTCATCCATAATAATCAGCTCCGGCTTGTGGGCAATTCCACAGGCAATATTAAGTCTTCGCAGTAGACCGCCGGACAGCTTTTTAGGTCTGAACTTTCTGTAGTCCTCAAGTCCTACAAACTTAATTGCATCCTCAACATATTCTTTTCTTGTTGTATTATCTTTGATATATAATCCGCAGAAATAATCAATGTTCTCATATACAGTCAGTTCGTCAAATACGGATACATTCTGCATTACAACACCTATTTTAGCCTTCAAATCATAGCTGTCAGGAGACATCTTTCGGCCAAATACCTCAATACTTCCTTTATCGTATGTAAGAAGTGATAAAAGACAGTTGATAGTTGTTGTTTTGCCTGAGCCATTGGGGCCAAGAAGACCAAATATCTCGCCTTTATCAATTTCAAGATTAAAATGGTCAAGAGCAATCAGCTCTTTGTAGCGTTTTACAAGATTTTCAATTTTTACAATTGGTTCACTCATTAGGGTTCCTCCTCAATTCAATTCTTTTTGATTATGGATTAAGTATATCACAGGGAAAAAAACATCAAAGTGAATGAAGTCATAAATTAATATGACAATTGTCACAATTATATTGTATAATATGAGTTACCTAGGGAGGATTGTAATGAACGGACTTTTTGACAGAATTCTTATTCTGGTTATGACAATTGTGTTTGGCATGGGATTTATGGGCGGAGAGCTGATATATCTTGCGCTTGCGGTGCTGATATATGCGGGACTGTGCTATTTTTTTGCAGACAGTGATGTTCACATAGGTATTACAGCTGCAATATGCGTTGGAATGCTTGTATTTGACATGCTTATACCTGCGGTGATTCTTGTGGTATATGAGGCTGTGAGCCAGGCCTGCAGGAAAAAACATAACGAGCTTATGATACTTGGAGCAACGATTATTTTATATATTATCCTTGTTGCAGCAGGCGCAAAGAATTACATATACAGGCTGGCAGACAGACCGGCCTATCTTATTATGTTTGGTGTGGGAATGCTTGGAATGGCTGTGTATCTCGGATATATGTCCACTCATTATGTGGATTTGCAGAAAAAATATTTGAGAGAGCGTGATGATAATGAGGAATTCAGACAGCTTACAATTCAAAAGAACCAGCTTATGAGAAAGCAGCAGGATGACCAGATTTCCATGGCAACATTAAGAGAACGTAATCGTATTGCCAGGGAGATACATGATAATGTAGGACATCTTTTGAGCAGAAGTATTCTCCAAATGGGTGCGCTTCAGGCAGTGTACAAGGATTCGCCAATTGCTCCCGGACTTAAGGAGGTTAGTGACACACTTAATGAATCCATGAATAACATAAGAGAGAGTGTTCATGACCTTCATAATGAATCGCTGGATTTGAGAAAAGCTGTTGATGATATTATTAATAATAATAGTAAATATAAGGTTAAGCTGGAATATGACATTAATTCTCATGTATCAAGAACTGTTAAATACTGCTTCATATCCATTATTAATGAGGCGTTTGAGAATGTTAAGAAGCATTCTGATGCTGATGAGATTGTGCTTGCAGTGTTTGAACATCCGGCCTTTTACCAGCTGGTGTTCCACGATAACGGACATCCGGGGGAGATTAGGGAGAGTGGCATAGGGCTTCATAACATGAGAACCAGAGTTGAGGAGCTGGGAGGCAATATTGTATTCACGGCTCAAAATGGATTTAGAATATTTTTATCAATTCCAAAGGAGGATAAGACCGGTGAAAATAGTAGTGGTAGATGATGATGCAGTGGTTGCTGCCTCAATGAAAACAATATTATCAACGGATGTGGATATGGAGGTTGCAGGGCTTGGCTACGATGGAACAGATGCGGTGAAGCTTTACAGGGAGCTGGAGCCGGATATTTTGTTAATGGATATTCAAATGCAGCAAATGTCAGGACTTGAGGCTGCATCACAGATAATTGGTGAATTTCCACAGGCAAGGGTAATACTGCTGACAACCTTTCTGGATGATGAATATATTAAGGAAGCCTTAAGGGTAGGTGCCAAGGGATACATACTTAAGCAGGATTTTGCTGGTGTTATTCCGGCAATTCATGCTGTTTATTCCGGACAGAATGTTTTTGGCGACAGGATTGTAGATATTCTTCCCAAGATACTGGAGGAAAAGGATACAAGTGCCTATGAAAAAAATGGAATTACCGATAAGGAGTATGAGATAATTCAGCTTGTTGCAGAGGGGCTTTCCAATAAGGAGATAGCTGACAGACTTTGCCTTAGTGATGGAACAGTTAGAAATTACATAAGTCTTGTGCTTGATAAGCTGGAGCTTCGTGATAGAACACAGCTGGCAGTGTTCTACTATAAGCATTAACACAGCCAGCCGTAATATTTTATCCAATTGTTATTGTGTCATTCTCACTTGTATACATCTCATAAGGATATTCAGCCTCATCTCCATATATTGTAAAGCTGTTATAGGATATGTCTTCAACGCATTGTGCCAGAGGCGCAAGTGGGAGGATATATCCTTTTCTTATGAAAATAACTACCTCGTTCAGAGCGATATCAATATAGTGATGTCCCTTAGCCATTGGAATGGTGTCAATGTCAGTAAGACTTCTTAAACGAAGCATTGTCATGTCCTCAGGCAGATATACATATCTGGCAAAGGTGTTGGACTTGTATACAGGTGCTATCATTATGTTATCACCAACCATAAGCTGGTCTTCAATATGCCGTGCAAGTGAATCCTCAGGATATGCAATTCCCATTGGCGTGAACATAAGAGTATCATTCTTGATAGACTTAATATACTCACTGTACAGATAAGGTATAAGTCCATAGCGTATTCCCAGGAGATTGCGGAAATCGTCTATATTTTTGAACTGATAAAGCTCCTGCTCACGTGTTCCAAGGGCAGAGTGGTTACGCATTAGTGGGGTGAACATACTCAGCTCAATAAAACGCATCATAAGGTCTTCGGTAGTGTTGCCGCCAAAACCACCGGTGTCTGCTCCGGTGTAGATAAAGCCGCACATGTTAAGGGATGGAAGCATTTTCATTAACAGCTCGATGTGGGACCACCAGGACATGTTGTCTCCGGTCCATATTCCGCTGTAGCGGTGCATTCCAATGTATGAGGACCGTGAGAACATAAGGATATCCTTATCAGGGCAGATTTCCTTGAATGCTTCTGATGCCGCTCTTGTCATGTTGTAGCCAAAAATATTGTGAACCTTATCGTGGCGTATCATTGTTCCGTTACAATTGTGATAAAAGCTTTTATAATCCTCTGGGCTGTTGGCAATTCCCATTGCCAGGTCCTTAAATTCAAAAAACTTCCATATATCCATCTCACTGTCGTCAAATTGACCTAGCTTGGCAATTACTTCTTTAAGGTGCTCTTCGGAATAGAACAGTGCGGGTTCATTCATATCATTCCAGAAGCCATCAATTCCCGCATCTGTTAACAGCTTATATTTGAGACCGAACCACCTTCTTGCAGCGGGATTAAGAAAATCGGGCATATGTACACGTCCTGGCCATACACCGACTACAAAGTCTTTTCCATTCTTATCCTTGCAAAAATATCCATTCTTAACGCCTTCTTCGTATACGTCATATCCGTCCTCAATCTTAACGCCTGCGTCAATAATAGGAACAAGATGGATGTTATCCTGCTGCATTTCTTTTACAAAATTCTTAAAATTCGGAAAGGCTTTACTGTCAATTATGAAATCCTTAAAGCGTTCCATATAATCAATATCCATATAGACTGCGTCTATTGGCATATTATTGTCACGGTAGCCTCGTACAACCTGGCGTATATCATCCTCGTTCTTATAGCCCCAGCGTGACTGCTGATACCCAAATGCCCATTTAGGTGCAATGTAGCTCTGACCAATAATATGGCGAAATTGGGCAATTATATCAAGAACACTGTCGCCTTCAATATAATATAGAGTATAGTCCCCGCTATCAACGGTTATTTTCATATGGTCAATATCTGTGTATCCGATGTCGAAGGTAACCTTTGCCGGATAGTCAACAAAAATACCATATTTACTAATATCATCCACAATTACAAAATTGTGGGCACCATATAAGGAGGTTTTATCCTCAGAGTGGCTTGGGTCATCAGAACAGTTACTGACATATATCCAGCCTCTTTTATTAATGCCACGAACATTTTCTCCAAGTCCATATACGATGGCATCAGGTCCGAGAAGAGTGTCAAAACACAGGTTGTCCTCTGAAAATGTGAGACAGTCCGGCTGCCCCGCAGCCTCCGGCAGGTTAACAACCACGGCCTCGGTGTCCAGTGGTGTTCCAAAAGAATATTTCTTAATCATATATATACCTCCAGCATTATTTAAACGCGTAAGTATATTTTAGCACTTATAATGGAAAGGAACAACAGAAAATAGACCAGGGGGACGGTTCTTGTGGTATAGAACTATACCACAAGAACCGTCCCCCTGGTCTAAAGATTTTAGTGATGGAAAAGACGAATTCCGGTGAAGCACATCGCAATGTTGTATTTGTTGCATACTTCAATTACATTGTCATCTCTTACTGAGCCACCTGGCTGAGCAATATATTTTACGCCACTCTTGTGGGCTCTTTCAATATTATCGCCAAATGGGAAAAAGGCATCTGAGCCAAGGCATACATCCTGAAGCTGGTCAAGCCATGCTCTTTTCTCTTCTCGTGTAAATACTTCCGGTTTCTGGGTAAAGAATTTTTCCCATGTTCCATCAGCAAGAACATCCATGTATTCATCGCCAATATATACGTCAATTGTATTATCGCGGTCAGCACGTCTGATATCTGACTTAAATGGAAGGTTAAGAACCTTAGGACACTGACGGAGAAACCAATTATCAGCTTTCTGTCCTGCAAGTCTTGTACAATGGATTCTTGACTGCTGTCCGGCACCAATACCAATTGCCTGTCCACCCTTTGTGTAGCATACGGAATTGGATTGTGTATATTTTAAGGTAATCATTGCAATTGCAAGGTCTATTTTTGCCTGCTGAGTGATTTCCTTATTGTCAGTTACAACATTGGCAAAAAGCTCATCGTTGATTACAAGCTCGTTTCTTCCCTGCTCGAAGGTAACGCCAAATACATCCTTACGTTCAATTGGAGCTGGAACATATTCTGGGTCGATTTTGATTACGCAGTAGTTGCCATTCTTTTTGGCTTTGAGGATATCAAGTGCCTCAGGCTCATAGGCAGGAGCAATAACACCATCTGAAACCTCTCTTTTAATGAGCTTGGCAGTTGCAGCATCACAGGTGTCTGAGAGTGCAATAAAATCGCCAAAGGAAGACATTCTGTCTGCACCTCTTGCTCTTGCATATGCATTGGCAAGCGGGGTAAGCTCACCCATATCATCTACCCAGTAAATTTTACGTTCTACATCTGTAAGTGGGAGGCCTACAGCTGCTCCGGCAGGAGATACATGCTTAAAAGATGTGGCAGCAGGCAGGCTAGTTGCTTTTTTCAGCTCCTTAACAAGCTGCCAGCCATTAAATGCGTCTAAAAGATTAATATATCCAGGGCGTCCATTGAGAATCTCTATAGGAAGCTCGCCCTCCTGCATGTATACTCTTGAAGGCTTCTGATTAGGATTACATCCATATTTTAATTCAAATTCTTTCATGACTTACTCCTTATTATTTATTCTTATTAATTATTCTGGTCTCATAGGTTCTGTCAGCAATGTTGATGTATCTTATAAAAAGAGATACTTTATTGTCTTCGTTAAGGCTGTTCCATACGGTGTCTGCAAACTCATCCATACTATCAGGAATATCTATAAGTGTAGGCTCACCTTCAAAGCTAGGAAGTGGATTGCCATCACCCATGTATGTATGAATAAAATGTCCCTCACCATTAACTGGATTAGAGTAGGCAAAGGTATATCTGTTGCATGCGTCGGGATTACCGTTGTTGCTTTTAAGAATTGACATGGCATAATTATACTCACCATTATCAAAATGAAGAATGCCTGAAATTCTAGGTGTGTAGTTAGGGGCATCTGGCTCAAATTCTCTTGTCCTTAATGCCTGTTCAAAGGTGAACTGCTTGTCCATCAGGTCGTAGATTGTGTCAGTCTGGTCACCGTTTGTTACGATTGTTTTGTTGCCGAGCACTCTAACTGGTGCGTAAATTATAAGACTTGGGTCTTCAAGCTTGGATGGGTCGAATGCCTCTGTTCGGATTCCTTCACCATCCTGAACGAATACACGGTTACGGCTGTTCTCGCTTCTGCCCATAATGAAATATGCAATTGCTGCACGTGCTCCATCAGGTGTTTTTCCGATAACAATACCTCTTCCCGGGTATGATGTTGAACTAAGTTCTGCTGCTAATGACTGCTGTTTCATGATTACCTCCTCGAAATAATGATATCAGGACTCTTCCCACCGATGGTGGGTCCCTCCTCATATCGAATAATGAACTCAGGGACCTCCCGTCTGCGACGGGCTCCTCCTTATAGATATCAGGACTCCTCCCACCGATGGTGGGTCCCTCCTCATATCAGAAAAACCGCCTGGACATCCATAACGGTTGCCCAGACGGTCGGCTTATTGCATATGTCGCGCTCCCTGTGGGTTATCCCACGTCTCCGTCAGTTACGCAACTGCTGTCTTGATTATTACAGTTTTTTATATAAAAATCAAGCGAAATTTAGTAATTCATTAAAATCTTTAATTTCATAGGTAGCCTTGATTTTGGAATTATTGGCAAGCCCTTCAGGATTATAGTAGCAGGAAGCTATTCCATAACGATTGGCACCATCAATGTCATTGGCAAGCGAATCGCCAACCATAAGGCATTCAGAAGGAGCAGCACCCAGGTCTCTGGTTATGTATGCAAAATATTCCTCCTGCGGTTTGATGCAATTCATGGCCTGGGAAATATATATTTTATCCAAAAACTGGTTAAATGCCGTAAGCTTACCTGGTTGAACATCTGTCAGTCCGTTAGTAGCAATGCAAATGGAATGGCTGGATGAAAGCCTGCGCACTACACTGATGGCATTGGGGTTGGGAACTGCATTAGCTCCAAGCTGGGTTTTAAAACATTGGGTAAGCTCTTCAACAGAACCCTTAAGTCCCATGCGCTCCTTGGCATGGCGGTTAGCTTCAGTTAAGTATTCAACATACAGCCGGTGATAGTTATCAAGAATATACTGACGCTCTACATGATTAAGGTCAAGGGAGTACCACATTTCATCATTATATCTGTAGTATTCCTGAATGTATTCGTCGTTAACCTCATGACCACCAAGCTCCAGAACCCTTCTGGCTGCACCTGCAAAGGATTTGTCAAAGCTGACAAGTGTACTGTCTATATCAAAAAGTATGTATTTGTAGCTCATTGTGTTCCCTTTCATATATATGATAAAAAGAGAGTACCACAGTAATTTTTTTATGGCAAGAACCAAATGACAGCCTTTACTTTTTATGGAATCATTAATATAATGGAAGAATGATTATACGAATGGAGATATGGTATGTATAGAAACTTTATTTTTGACCTGTACGGAACGCTGATTGACATAAGAACGGACGAGGACAAGCCTGAGTTCTGGAGCAGCTTTGCAGAGTATCTTGGTGAAAATGGAATAGAATATACACCAAGGGGTGTACACGATATGTATAATATGGAGGTTAAAAGACTTGTTGAGGAGCCTTCACAATATCAGGCACCGGAGATTGATATTATGAAGGTTTTTACCATCATATGCAGGAACAAAAGACCAGATATGACATATGAGGAGATATGGAAGGTGGGAGAACAGTTCCGCATTCTTTCTACCAGTATGCTTAAGCTGTACGACAATACACTGCCGGTGTTAGATGCACTTAAGGCAACAGACAGGAAAATATATCTTCTGTCCAATGCACAAAGCGTTTTTACCAGACAGGAGCTGGACAGGATGGGACTCACACCGTATTTTGATGACATATTTATCTCTTCAGATGAGGGCTGTAAGAAACCGGACAGGGAATTTTTTATGAAACTTGTTAATAAGCATGGACTTGATATAAGGGAATCTGTTATGATAGGTAATGACGGAGCCTCTGATATAGCAGGAGCAAATAGTCTAGGTATGGATTCATTATATATCAGAACAGCAATATCACCGGCTGGAGAACCTCTGCCACAATGCAGGTACGCATATGAGGATGGCGATATAGGCCATGTATTGGAACTTATTAAATGATGATTTAATTATGAAAGAGCAAGGAGGGGCTATGTACAATACTATTATTTTTGACCTGGATGGAACGCTGCTGAATACTCTAGAAGACCTTAAAGACAGCGTTAATTATGCACTTGTTCGTCATGGCTTTCCTGAAAGAAGTCTGATGGAGGTAAGAAGATTTGTTGGTAATGGTATTAGAAAGCTGGTTGAGCGTGCTCTGCCATGTAAGCTTCCGGATGAAAGCTTTGAGCAGGTTTTTGGCACTTTTCAGAAGCATTACCAGAAGCACTGTAATGATAAGACAGGACCATATGATGGCATTATTGAGCTGCTTAGAGAACTTAAGAAGCGTGGATATAAGCTGGGAATAGCCTCTAATAAGGTTAAATCTGCAGTTGTTAAGCTTAATGAGATATATTTTGACGGACTTATTGATGAGGCAGCTGGTGTTACTGATGGAAGTCCGACCAAGCCTGACCCTTACATGGTTAATGAGATGCTTCGGGCTATGGGAAGTGATAAGGAGAATACCTTGTATGTGGGAGATTCCAATGTTGATGTTATGACAGCGCACAATGCAGGGCTCGATATGATAACGGTTCTGTGGGGCTTCAGGGATAGACAGGAGCTTATAGCGGCTGGTGCCACACAGTTTATAGAGCAGCCGATGGAATTGTTGAATTACTTATAATTAAGATACTGTATACTGTTACAGCAGTATAAAAAATAAAGGAGAAATGAAGAAAATGTTAGAAAAACTTTTCAAGCTCAAAGCGAGCAAAACCAATGTTAAGACTGAGATAATTGCCGGTCTTACAACGTTCATGACAATGGCATATATTCTTGCCGTCAATCCTAACATCCTGTCAGATGGTACAGGAATGGATGCCAAAGCAATTATGCTGGCAACTGCACTTGCTGCCTTTGTTGGAACAATGCTTATGGCATTACTTGCCAACTATCCTTTTGCACTTGCACCAGGACTTGGACTTAATGCTTATTTTGCCTACACAGTAGTAGGTCAGATGGGATATTCATGGAAAATAGCACTTTTTGCAGTATTTGTAGAGGGTATTATTTTCATAATTCTTTCTCTGACTAATGTACGAGAGGCAATATTCAATGCAATACCAATGTCACTTAAATCTGCGGTCAGCGTAGGAATTGGACTGTTTGTTGCATTTATTGGACTGCAGGATGCCAAGCTGGTAGTGGACAGCCAGTCAACACTTGTTACCTTCCAGACCTTTAAGGGAGATAATTTCCATTCAATTGGAATAGCAGCAATTCTTGCACTTATTGGAGTGCTGATTACTGCTGTGCTTCTTATTAAGAAGGTTAAGGGTGGAATTCTTTTAGGAATTATTGCAACATGGGTTATTGGTATTATTTTCGAATTAACAGGATTATATATTCCTGACCCATCGGTGAACATGTATTCTGTGATTCCTACATCCGTATTCAGCTTTGATTTTTCACCGCTTAAGAATACCTTTGGGGCCTGCTTTACAGCTGATTTCAAGAACATTCATATAGGAGATTTTATCGTTGTTATTTTCTCATTCCTGTTTGTTGACTTGTTTGATACAATAGGAACACTTATTGGTGTATCCTCCAAAGCAGATATGCTTGATGAGAATGGAAGACTTCCAAGAATTAAGCCGGCTCTTCTTTCAGATGCTATTGCTACAAGCGCCGGAGCTATACTTGGTACATCAACAACAACTACCTTTGTAGAGAGTGCATCAGGTGTTACTGCAGGAGGAAGAACCGGACTTACATCAGTAGTTACAGGTGTTCTTTTCCTGCTTGCAACAATTTTGTCACCACTGTTTTTATCCATTCCATCCTTTGCAATTGCACCGGCACTTATCATTGTTGGTTTCTATATGATGGGCGCAGTTGCCAAGATTGATTTCACAGACATGACAGATGCGATTCCTGCATTCTTATGTATTATTGCAATGCCACTGACCTACAGTATTTCAGAAGGAATTGCAGTTGGTGTTATTTCATGGACACTTGTTAACCTTATTACAGGTAAGGCAAAAGAGAAAAAAATCAGTCCGCTTATGTATATTCTGACAGTGCTGTTTATTCTCAAATATATTTTCTTATAAAAATAATTTTAGGGAACGCCGTCCAAAAGGATGGCGTTCCTTTAATTTCTAATTCTAATAAATATCCTGCTTCTTGACAAATATCTTATCTGATGCTATTGTAAGTTTAACGTTAAACCCGTTGATTTTACTACAAAAAGGGTATGAAAGGAGAAGCAGTATGGGTAAGATAAAAAAACAAAGAAAAAAGAAAAGGGCAGGTGGAAAAATAGCATTTACACTTACAGGAGCATTTTTGGTTCCTGTAATTTTGCTGATTGTGTCAGGAATTCTATCATATAAAACTGCATCGAGTTATACAGTGCGTCAATACGAGGATTCTGTTACAGCGTCAGTAGGGACGGTTACGGATTATTATGATTTGCTGTGTAGCACAATTGAAAATAAGGTAAGTGAGGTATCCACTAATGATAGTGTTGTTTCATATTATTCTGCATATGCAGGTAATATGGATACTGAGGCGGCCAATCTTCAAAGGCAGGTGCAGAATATTTTGACGGCAGCAAAGGGAAGCTGTACATATGCATATAGCTATAATGTAATTGCCAGTAATGGCGGAAATATGACGTCTCTTTCCAAGAATCTTCCGGCAGACGCATATCAGGGCTACATTGCATCAGGCGAAGCGGAAATCGTTAATCAGAGCCAGAGAGCATGGCTTGGGTATCATTCATATCTGGATGGTGTACTTGGAATCGCTGAGGATGCGTATGGATTATGTTATACCAAAAAGCTTACTGAGGGTGAGGGCTATATTGTATTTGATATTGCATATAATCAGATAGTTGACAAGCTGTCAGCGATTAGTCAAAGTGAAGGCTCAATAGCTGCAATTGTTACACAGGATGGCAGAGAAATTTTTGCCGGTGATGGCAGTACCAATACAGATGGAGAAAAGGTCTTTTTTCAGGAGGAATTCTATGAAAAGGCGTTGACAGAGGGAACTGCCGGAAGCCGTTATATTGAAAAGAATGGTGAAAAATATCTTTTTACATATAGTCCTGCAGGAAAAAGAGGACTTATGATATGTTCGCTTATACCCTCATCTACAATTATGGCTTCTGCATCTGGTATTAGGAATGTTACAATTATGACAGCCGTGGCAGCAGGAATAATTGCTTTGATAATCGGACTTTTTATTGCAGGAAGAATAAGCAGAGAATTAAAGGGACTTGCAGTATCCATGCATAAGGTATCTGCAGGAGATTTTACAACAGAATTTAAATCCTCTAGAAGGGATGAATTCAAAAAGCTGTCATTGGAAATGACGGACATGCTGGGAAATATTCGCCATATGGCATCAGAAATGAAGGGATTTTGCAGTGACGTTAATGTATCAGCCGGTGGCGTATCGTCGGCTACAGCATCAATGGCTGACTCAATGAACAGCATTAATCTTGCAATGGATGAGGTTGCCAAGGGGGTTGCGCAGCAGGCTCAGGATACGGAAAAAAGTCT
The DNA here is from genome assembly GCA_964441705.1 of uncultured Butyrivibrio sp. Classification (GTDB taxonomy): domain Bacteria; phylum Bacillota; class Clostridia; order Lachnospirales; family Lachnospiraceae; genus Eshraghiella. The sequence goes on along the minus strand of CAYTWF010000006.1, from coordinate 43,576 downwards.
TTCCAGTATGTCGGATTTTTCTGACAAGCTTAATGAGCTTGCAGATGACACAGGAAGAATGGAAAAAAGCTCGGAATCTGCAATGAAAGCGGTGGAGACGGGCAAGGCTCAGATTGCAGGGCTGAATGAGAAATCGGCGGCTGCCTCAGAAGTAACACAGCTGCTGGTAAAGGATATATCAGAGGTTGATGCACACTCCTCAGATATTGGCAGTATAGTTGAGACTATTAATGCTATAGCCGACCAGACCAATCTTTTATCCCTGAATGCATCTATAGAGGCAGCCAGAGCAGGAGATGCAGGCAAAGGCTTTGCAGTTGTGGCAGAAGAGATAAGAAATCTTGCGGAGCAGTCCTCGGCGGCAGGAAGACAGATTGCAGGAATAATTGGAACAATACAGCAGAAAACAGGGGAGACTGCAGAGTGTGCAGATAAGGCAAAGGATTTTCTTAAAGAGCAGTCAGATTCCATTGAGGGTACAATTGAGGTGTTCAGAAACATTGCAAGTGACGTGGAGGCAATGGTTGGTATTCTTAATATAGTAAGCCAAAATATGTCGGAGATGATGAGCAGCAGAAGAATGGTAATGGATTCCATTGAAAGTATAGCATCTGTTTCCCAGGAAACCGCCGCAGCAGCACAGGAGGTTACGGCAACAGTTAATACACAGCTGGATGCAGCGGTAGGACTGGCGAAGGAGGCTGCCAGACTAAGCCAGGAGGTAACAGGAGTTAATGACACGATGAATAAATATATCGTCTAAATGTTACAGATATGTAAATTTGGTTATGGACTGATGACATATAAAATAGTATAATGGTACTATATGTATGAATGTGGAGGAAATAATTATGAGAAAGCTTAGATTAGTTACTTCAGTCATTGCTATGTGTACAATGGTATTATCATTATGTTCATGCCAGACACATAAGGATTCCGGGAAGAGTAATCTCGACCCTGACAATCCCGTAACAGTGACCGTGTGGAATTATTATAATGGAGACCAGCTTACGGCCTTTGAAAGCCTGGTAGAAGAATTCAATTCAACGGTGGGCATCGATAAGGGGATTACAGTAGTCTCCGTAAGTCAGGGAGATATTAATACTCTGGCAGATTCATTAATTGATTCAGTTAATGAGAAGGCGGGAGCCCAGGAATGTCCTGAGCTTGCAGCTGTGTATGCTGAGACCGCTTATATATTGGATGAGACAGATGCACTGTCCTCCTTTGACCAGTATTTTACTGAGGATGAGTTAAGTGAGTATGTACCAGAATTTATTGATGAGGGAAGATTTAACGAAGCTAATGAGCTTCTTCTTTTCCCAATACTTAAGTCAACGGAGGTATTTACGGCGAATGCAACTGATTGGGAACCTTTTTCCGAGGCTACAGGAATTACGCTTGAAGGACTGAAGACCAAGGAAGACCTTACAGCCGCAGCCAAAGCTTATTACGAATGGACGGATGCACAGACTCCTGAGGTTTTGGAGGATGGCAAGGCCTTGTATGGAAGAGATTCCGTTGCCAATTACGTGTATAATGGAGCATATCAGCTGGGACATGATATGTTTAAGGTAGATAATGGTAAGCTTACAATTGATATGGATAGAGACACCTTTAAGACGTTGTGGGACAACTTCTATATTCCATATATTAATGGATATTTCGGTTCCTATGCCAAGTTCCGCTCGGAGGATTGTAAGACGGGTAAAATTCTCGCACTTACATCATCCAGCTCCAGTGTAGGCTATTTGCCAACGGCGGTAACTCTTGAGGATGATTCAACACATGATATTAATATCTATGAGACATCGGAGCTTGTATTTGAGAATGCCAAGGTGAATTCAGTAGTCCAGCAGGGCGCAAGCTACTGCCTGCTCAAGTCAACACCTGCGCAGGAAGAGGGTGCAGTGGAGTTTGTTAAATGGTTCACAGACTCAGAACGTAATATGAAATTTGCTGTTCAGTCAGGATATTCACCTGTAACACTTAAGGCTAATTCCAAGGACGCTGTAGAACAGGCATATACAGGAGATACATCAACTGCAAAGGGCAAGAATATACTTGATGCGCTCCTTATCAGTGCAGAGGCATTTACAGGTGGAGAAGCATATGCAACCAAGCCTTTTAATGGAAGTAAGGATGTGCGTGCTCTTTTGGGTGATGCACTGGAAAATGCCGCAATTACCGATAGAGCAGCAGTTGTGGAAGCAATAGAGGGCGGAGCCTCACGAGAGGAAGCAACAGCACAGTATTCTACAGATGAGTATTTTGACAAATGGTTTAATGATGTTTGTACACAGGTAAAAGCACTCACCGAATAAGGTATTTAAATTATCCAGAAAGGAGAGTGGACAGACTGTGAAAATAAAAGCCATACATAGTAACAAAAAAAAGTCAATATTCAGTGCATTATTTATACCACTCTTCGTAATTATGATTTTCCAGGCGATTGCATACTATGGATTTGCCGTTTATGGAGGAATTGAAGAGACAGTTAACAAAAATGCAGAGGATATTCTTGCAGAGAGACTTATTAATAGGAAAAATGAGATAGAAACACTCTTTACAAAGAGTTGGACCAATCTTGAGACTTGTCAGAGTGAGATTAGTTCGGTATATGCCAATTATTGTGAGGAATACGGCGACCATCCACTGGCAGATAATGATGCCAGAGCCATTGATTTTATTAATTCAAATTCAGATATCCTTGTTAGCACTCTTCGCAAGAATGAAGTAAACGGAATATATCTCATAATAAACAATAAGAACAACATGTCACCATTTGATTCTGAATCCGGCGAAAGCAAGATTGGAATAGGAATTCGTGATATGGATCAGACAAGTAATTATACAGGAAGGGAGGATTTGCTTCTTGAACGGGCACCATCCTCTCTGATTGATAAGCTGGCATGCTCTTTGGATTCCTGGTGGGAAGCAAGGTATTCTTTTGAAAAAGAAGAGGATGCACTGTATTTTTATCAGCCGATGAAGGCTGCATGGAAGAATCCGGATGTGGACAGTGAAGACCTTGCGTATTTTCAGGGAGCCCATAATGTGAGCGGTTCCGACCAGAGCGTAGTATCCTATTCAATTCCGTTAATGGACAGCAACGGATATCCATATGCAGTACTGGGAATTGAACTTACTACCCAGTATCTGGATACGTTAATGCCATATAAAGAGCTGTCTGATAATGATAAAAGCTGCTATGCGCTTGCAGTACAGAATGTAAACACCGGGGATTGTGTTCCAATAACGGGAACAGGTGCTATGTATATTCGGTGTTTTGCAACTGGAAGCACAATATCAGTTCCTGTTGATTCAGATAAGAATGGATTTGATATAGAGGGACGAGATTCTACAAGAATATATGGAAAGACAGCTGCTGTTGATATATATAACAATAATAATCCATTTGAGAATCAGCAGCTTGTCCTTATTGCCATGGTTGAGCATGATACCATGTATGCATATATATCCTCAATCAAGAAAACACTGGCAATTGTAACAGGAGCTTCACTGCTTTTTGGACTGGCAGCACTGGTTCTTGTAAGCAGACATTTTTCACAGCCTATAACTGCATTGGCAGGTAAGGTAAAAGAATTGCCGCCTAAGGAAGGCTATCAGCTGGACCATTTGGGAATTACAGAGATAGACCAGCTGGTAGATTCGATTGAGAATCTTAATAGAAATGCAAGCCGTGACATTGCAAGAACAGAATTTTTCTCCAGAATGAGTCATGATATGAGAACACCAATGAATGCAATAATAAGCTTTTCATCCCCGGAACTGCTTGAGGGAACAAACGATAAGCAGAAGCTGGAATACCTTGAGAAAATTCATTCGTCGGGAACATTTCTGTTAGGACTTATTAATGAAGTTCTTGATATGACCAAAATAGAGAGCAATAAGGTGGATATTCAGTATAGTCCGCTGAAAACAGCCTGCATGTGGGATACTATTGTATCAATAATTGATAAGCTTGCTCAGAAAAAGCACATTACCTTTCTCAGGGATATAAGTATGATGGATACGGTTGTAATGGCTGATGAACAGCATCTTAATCAGATTGTAATGAATCTGTTGTCTAATGCTGTTAAATTCACACCTGAGGGTGGAACAGTGCAGTTTGCAGCTACGATGAATAAAAGTGACCGCAAGGAAAATGAATACGATTGTATGGTTGTAGTCAAGGATACCGGAATCGGTATGAGTAAAGAATTTATGAAAAATCTGTACAAGCCGTTTGTTCAGGAGCATGAGGGCAGAGAGGGAACAGGACTGGGACTTTCGATTGCCAAGAAGCTTATTGAATTGATGGGTGGTACAATTAACTGTTCAAGCGTTGAGAATGAGGGAACTACCTTCAAGCTTTATTTTTCTCTTGAAGGGACAGACAGTAAAGGTGAGGCAGCATCAGAAATTAATCAGCCTCAGAATGTAGAGAATCTGTCTGACCAGGAGCTGTATGCAGGGCTTAAGGGTAAGAATATTCTTGTATGTGAGGACCAGCCACTTAATATACAGATAATTGTAAGAATTCTGCAGCGAGTTGGAATTAATGTGGAAACAGCAGTCAATGGACAGATTGGATATGACACATTTGTTAAATCAGAACTTAATTATTTTGACGGGGTGCTGATGGATATACGAATGCCGGTTATGGATGGTCTGGAAACGGCCAAAGCAATCAGGGCACTGGATAGAGAGGATGCACATAGTATACCTATAATTGCCATGACTGCCAATGCTTTTTCAGAGGATGAGAGGGCAAGCCAGAAGGCTGGAATGAATGCTCATTTATCCAAACCGATTAATATGAAGAAATTATACTCTACGTTAAGCTTTTATTTGTGCAATAAGGAATAAGCAAAACCCCTCTTATCAGGTAGCAGCCAGATAAGAGGGGTTTTGTAAAAGAGGATGTTTATTCAAATATGTATTCCATGTGTTTGCCTGATATATCAAAATCCATAAGCTTATAGTTCCATGCAGCTCTTCCAATATGGTAATAATCAAAGGCCTGATGAATAGCACTGAACCATCTTGCGGCTTCTTTTTCCTCAGCCAGACCTATTACGCCATATTCACCGCAGTAAAGGGATATTCCAGCCTTTTCGGCAGTCTCATAGGCTTCCTTAAACAGCTCAAGGAAATAGTCGGGACCAATTTTTCTCATTAGATTGGTAACCTTTTCAAAGCCGGAGGTTCTTGTTGGCATAAGTTCTTCGGATTTGTCCTTTAAGGATTGGAGAGTGCCCTCAAAATTACATCTGAAATCTGAAGGCATCTCCGGTATCCAATATGCACCCTGGTGTGTAAATACAAGGGGGTCATAACAGTGAAAGTTGTATACTATATTATTATCATAAGGTGCTGCAAGGTCCTTAACAGCCATTACACTGTTATTCCAGTAGCCACCTACCAAAATCTTAATGTCAGGCGTATATTTCCTGATTCTTTTAATGCATTCATATGAAATTGAGTTCCATTTGTCACAAACAGAGCGGTCAACCACTTCATTAAGAAGCTCAAAAGCAAGCATGTCGCTGTTGCTGCCAAAGGTTTTTGCAAGCCTTTCCCACAGACTGTAGAAACGCTCCTGATATTTTTCGGATTCAAAAAAACCGGACTCTTTTTCCCCTTCGTCAAAGGAGTAGCCTGCCGCCTTATGCAAATCAAGTATCATATTAAGCTTATATTGCCTGCACCATTTAATACAATTCCCAATGTAGTCATAGCCGGATTCAATTACGTCTCCGTTCTCCGTTTCAAAAATATTATAATCAACCGGAACACGAACATGGTCCACATTCCATCTGGAAATAATCTCAATATCCCTTTCTGTTATAAAGGTGTCAAAATGCTCCTTGCTGTACTGGCATTGTGACAGCCATCCTCCAAGATTAACACCCTTATTGTAGCCTTGCCATATATTCATTGTTCTCCTCCGTATAAATTCCATTTTAGCTTTCATGACGCAGTATATCAGAATAATGACTGGCAGTATATAAAATCTATGATATTTATATCATAATGAAATCCTAATCCATTCGTTCTCTGTTTCGGCCCGTAAAGAGAATATAGATGATAAAATACAGTACAATTGTTGATATTATGCCGGTGGTAGCGTCCAGATATCCGTCAGACCAATGAGCCCATATCATAGGAAGATTGAATACTCCCCTGTCAGGACCTGTAAAATATCCTATAATCAGCAATACAACGTGAACAGCTATAAGCAAAATAAGTGTTTTAATTAAAGCATTAACCCATCGATTTCTCATGACAATCTCCTTATAAATATTGATTTACATAGTATGGACAGATTATTACAGTAATATACAGGGAATAACCACCTTACTCTTGTGAAGGAATGTGGTAATGGTGTACAATAACAATTAATAATTATAGAAAAGAGATAGTATATGAGTGGTTTTTTACCAATTAATAGAAAAGATATGAAGGAACGTGGATGGGAGCAGGTGGATTTTGCCTATGTAATTGGTGATGCCTATGTGGACCATTCATCATTTGGACCTGCAATAATAAGCCGTGTTCTGGAATCCCGTGGGTATAAGGTCGGAATAATTGCGCAGCCAGACTGGACGGATGAGAACAGTATTAATGTTCTGGGTAAGCCAAGGCTGGGTTTCCTTGTGTCTGGCGGCAATATGGACCCTATGGTTAATCATTATACAGTATCCAAGAAGAGACGTAAAACAGATGCATATACCCCTGGCGGCGTTACAGGCAAAAGACCGGACCACGCCACCGTTGTGTACTGCAATCTGATAAAGCATATGTACAAGGATGTTCCCATAATAATTGGCGGAATTGAAGCCAGTCTTCGCCGCCTTGCCCATTATGATTACTGGTCGGACAGCCTTAAGCGTTCAATACTCCTTGATGCCCAGGCAGATATAATATCCTACGGAATGGGTGAGCACTCTATAGTGGAGATCGCAGATGCGCTGGACTCGGGTCTTGATGTAAAGGATATTACCTTTATTGATGGAACTGTGTACAGGACCAAAGAGCTTGAGAATGTATATGATTATCAGCTGCTCCCATCATATGATGAACTGAAAGAGGACAGACTTAATTATGCCAGGAGCTTCTATATTCAGTATCAGAATACAGACCCTTTTACCGGACACAGACTTGTTGAACCCTATGATAAGGGAGAATACGTTGTTCAGAATCCGGCAGCCAAGCCATTGACCCAGATTGAGATGGATGATGTATATGTATTGCCATATATGAACACCTACCATCCGTCATATGAGAAAGCTGGTGGAGTTCCGGCTATTTCTGAGATAAAATTTAGTCTTACCAGCAACAGAGGCTGCTTTGGCGCATGCTCTTTTTGTGCACTTACCTTCCATCAGGGCAGAATTGTGCAGACAAGAAGTCATGAATCCCTTGTTGCAGAGGCTGTTAAAATGACGGAGGAACCTGATTTTAAAGGCTATATTCATGATGTTGGCGGTCCAACAGCTAATTTTCGTCACCCTGCCTGTTCCAAGCAGATGGAGCATGGAGCCTGCAAGAACAAGCAATGTCTTTTTCCGGAGCCTTGCAAGAATCTTGAGGTTGACCACAGCGATTATGTTAACCTGTTAAGAGAGCTGCGTTCAATTCCCAAGGTGAAAAAGGTCTTTGTGCGTTCAGGAGTACGATTTGATTATGCGCTTGCAGACAAGGATGATACTTTTATCAGGGAGCTGTGCCAGTATCATATAAGCGGTCAGCTTCGCGTGGCACCTGAGCATGTGTCAGATAATGTATTAAGACTGATGGGCAAGCCGCAGAATAATGTGTATGAGGCATTTGTTAATAAGTGTGAGAGAATTAATAAGGAGTGTGGAAAAGAGCAGTACCTTGTACCTTATCTTATGTCCTCACACCCCGGTTCAACCTTGAAGGATGCCATTGAGCTTGCAGAATATGTGCGTGATATTGGATATATGCCTGAGCAGGTACAGGATTTTTATCCAACACCATCCACAATTTCAACCTGCATGTATTATACTGGCGTTGACCCTCGTAATATGAAGCCGGTATATGTTGCTAAGAATCCAAAAGAAAAGGCAATGCAGCGTGCACTCATTCAGTACCGCGACCCTAAGAATTATGAGCTTGTCAAGGAGGCTCTATATCTCGCACATCGTGAAGACCTTATCGGATTTGATAAAAAATGTCTTATCCCTCCGCGCAAAATTGTGCATAAGAAAAACAATCAGAAAAAGAAACTATTTAAAGGTTGAAAAAGAAGCCATGTTGGCATAAAATTATAACAGCAGGTGCCGTGAATACATCCGGCATATCGTACGAAAGGACAATTTAATATGTATAATGGAAATGAGAATGTAACTATCTGTACCCATCCGCTGATTCAGCACAAAATAACTATGATTCGTAAAAAAGAGACTGGAACCAATGAGTTCAGAGCTCTTGTAGAAGAGATTGCAGTTCTTATGGGCTATGAGGCTTTAAGGGACCTTGAGGTTGAGGATATTGAGATTACTACCCCAATTCAGACAACCAAGAGCCCTGTAATTGCAGGCAAGAAGCCGGCAATCGTTCCAATTCTTCGTGCAGGTCTGGGCATGGTAGGCGGAATGCTTACACTTATGCCGGCAGCCAAGGTTGGACACATTGGTCTCTACAGAGATGAGGAGACACATGAGCCACACGAGTATTACTGCAAGCTGCCTTCTCCAATTGAGCAGAGAAAGATATACGTTGTTGACCCTATGCTTGCAACAGGCGGTTCAGCAATAGCAGCAATTGACTTTATTAAGCAGAGAGGTGGTAAGGATATTACTTTCATGTGTATCATTGCAGCTCCTGAGGGACTTAAGAAATTAACTGAGGCACATCCGGATGTTAAGATTTTTGTAGGACATCTTGACGAGAGACTTAATGAGAATGCATATATCTGCCCAGGTCTGGGAGACGCAGGCGACAGAATCTTTGGTACGAAGTAAGAAACCCGCCCAGCTTTGTCTTACCGGCCTATTTGTGAATTCCTATTCATCAGGCCTTACAATTTAACAGTGATAATACGAGAACCCCATGTTCAAAACTCGCGCGTTGCGCTCAGACAGTTGAACATGGGGTTCTTTTCACTGTTAAATTGTAAGACCGATTCATCACGTAATTCGCAAAAAATGCCGGTAAGACAAAGCTGGGCGGGGCAGGTGGTGCGCAACGGAAGGCAGTGGAAATACATAAAGATTGAAAAGTCAGAAAAATATATTAACAAACTCATTGAAAAGTCATAACATACTTCATTACATCATCAAGAATGGCCTGGTAGCCCTCTGGCTTGATATGCATTCCTTCAATTGTATATTCAGCCTCAAGGCTACCATTTTCGTCCTTAAGATTACGGCTTACATCAATGTATTTCAGTCCATGTCTGGCTGCAAGTAAGGCTACCTCGTGGTTGGCATTATCAATTTTGGCATTGGTACGTATTTTGAGACACTCTTTCATCTCTGGCGCAGCTGCATCGTAATTAACGGGATAGTAAGCCATAAGATATATTTCTACCCTTGGAAGACGAAGCAAAATCCTGTTAAGTATCTCATCATAGTTGGCAATCATTGCACTTATCGGACAGTCGGGGTCACTTAAGTCATTGGTTCCAATATTAATAAAAATACGACGTGGTTCAAGGTCCAATACACAGGTGTCCAGTGCTGCAAGCAGGTCCTCAGTACGATAGCCGCCGATTCCTCGATTATATATAGCAAATGGCAGCTTCATATCAGCAGTCATTTCTTCAATTGGAAACATTTCCATTAGTGAAGAACCAACGAACAGAACCTGATGCTTGAGGGCAGTTTTGTTTTTCTCCCTATAGATTCTTAATTTCTCATCCGTTTCAATTTTTAAATCTGGTGTCATGAGTTTATCTCCTTTATGTGTTCCATATATATTGTGATAACAGCACAAGCATTGGAATGGTTATCAATGAAAAAAATGTTGAAATCACCACGGTCTGTGTTGCATAATCATAATCCTTGTTGTGAAGCTGAGCATATACCGCAACATTAGAGCCTACAGGGCAGGCAGAGGCAATGAGCAGACCAGTTCTCACAGAATTAAATGAGGCTGGGAGCTGGCGTAGCAGTAAAAGTGTAATCATTGGAATAATTATAAGCCTTGTAAGTGAAATAATATATAGTTTTCCATTCAAAAGCATCTTTTTAATATTAGTACCGGCAATATATGTTCCTGACAGTATCATTGCAAGAGGCATATTAAGCTCTGCTATAGACGAAATGACAGTGCCGGGGATAGAGGGAATATGAATACGGAGAAAATATATAAGCATTCCGGCTGCAAAGCATATAAAAAATGGAGAAAGCAGAAGGGATGGGCGGATTTTTTGCTTATTGCCGGTTAATACACCAGTGCCATATGTGGACTGAAGGATATTAAGAAAGGCAACGAATGGGACCACATACAGAACGGACTTTGCACCGGCAATTGCACTTATAATTGGGATGCCAAAAAAACCGGGATTGGAAAATGCGGCTGCAAAGCTTGCAATTCCATCTTTGCGGTTGATTAAGGCTGATATTACAATAGAGATAAGTAAAATAACAGCAGCCAGGGCAATACTTATGGCAAAGTGGATTTTGTTACTGTATGGGTCTGCATTAATAAAACCGTTAAGAATTACACATGGCAAAATCAGTGTGATTAACAGATTGCCGATTGAACGGCTGCCAGAGACATTTATTTTATCAAGTCTGGTCAGCAGTACTCCAATACCGATAAATATGTACATAATTGCAATTCTTTTTATCAGAATAAGAACTATTCCGTTCATATTATTCACACACCTTTTTAATTTAGAAAGATTGTATCAAATATGTACTTGTATATCCAATACTTTTAGACTTATACTACTATAAGTATCAACTAATGCAAATATAAATATAAGAGGTATACACTTATGGAAAAACTTCAGCTGGATTATTTTCTTTCAGTAGCGGCAACACTTAACATTTCATTGTCGGCGAAGGAGCTGTACATATCCCAGTCTTCTCTAAGCCAGACAATCAAAAGACTTGAGCAGGAGCTTGGATATCAGCTTTTTAACAGAACCGGAAGACATCTTGAATTGAATGCCAATGGAAAAATATTTTATGAAGCCATACATTCGATGAAGGAAATATATGAATCTGCTCTTGATAAAATAGCGGAACAAAATAATATATTAAATCACGATATAACAATTAATATGAGGTGCGCATCCCATTATCTGCCTGCAATGCTTGTATATCTTGAGAGCAGAATGAAGGATAACTGTATTCATATTGTACAGCAGAATCACGGAGACGATACAGAGGAAGAGGCAGATATTACTATCTATGCATCCTTAGATGAGCAGCCGGAGGGTAATTCAATAATGCTGTTAAAGGAGAGAGTACTGTTGGCTGTGCCGAAGGACAATATGCTTGCCAGCAAGAGGGTAATTACAACAAAGGACCTGATTAATCAGAAGTTTATGGGACTGTCAAGCTCATGGGAGCTGGAACAGGAGATACTCAAGCAGTCGGCAAGAGTTTCTTTTATACCTGACAGAGTAATAGAGGTTGATAATCCGGATGTTTTAAGAAAGCTGATTAATAAAAAGCTGGGACTTGCATTTGCACCGGAGCGAACCTGGAAGACCTCCTTATCAGATGCAATTATCTTGAAAAAGGTTGAGGATATACCACTGGAAAGATATATTTATATGTCAGTTAAAAAAGGACATGTGCGCTGCAATGTAGCTCAGAGCGTGGAATATATCTGCAATTTTTTCACGGAGAGCTTTCCATTACCTGATTGAAACTCATCGCGCAAACGAGTATAATATACCTATGAAAGATATTATAACAGGAGATTCGATATGGAGTATATATCCACTAAGGAAGCGGCTGAAAAATGGAATGTTCACATTCGGGTAGTGCAGGATTATTGTAAGAATGGAAGAATTTCAGGTGCACAAAAATACGGAGTTGCATGGATGATTCCTGCAGCTGCGAAAAAACCGGAGGACCCGCGCCAGGAGCGCAAGCATAGTTCGGGGCGGCGATTTGATACATTGCCAAGACGATGTCCATTACTGACAATGACTGCCTTGTATCATACCCCTGGAAGCGGTGATGCTGTTGCAAGGTCATTGTCTGCTGATAGAGAGGCGCATACGCTGTTTTGCGGTCAGCTGGCTTATCTGCGTGGGGACATCTCAAGCGCGGAGACTTTTTTGCGTGAGCTGCCACTTGATGATAAGCGTCCTGATTTATTGATTGGCTCCGCATTTTTACATAGTCTTTGTGCACTATATCAAGGCTATGCACAGGAATGGATTCTGGCCAGACATACCATTGAGCAAATGACTTGCAAAAGCGAAATGGAAGCTATGCAGCGTGATTTCTGGATTGGTAATATTGACCTTGAGCTATATGATATTAATGGCTTTCCTCAGTGGTTTTGTGAGGGAGAATTTGAAAATCTGCCTGCCGACTGCTACCCTATGGCGCGTTATGCATATATGAAATATAATATGCTGCGTACAATGCAATCGGATGCAGTGTTGATTACCAAGCCGTTTATTGCACAGAGCATCTTGGAAGGGACCTTTGTTTCAGAAATCTACTGCCGTCTGATGTTGGCGGTGGGCTATCATGAGCAGGGTCAGCTTGCTAAGGCAGCGAAACAGATTGATATTGCTTTTTCTCTGGCGAGACCGGATTGTCTGTATGCTCCATTTGCAGAATACCGTGATAACCTTGAAATTATTCTGGATGACAGGCTTAACCATATTGATAAGGAAGCAGCGAAGACGATTAAAGCCTTAAATATCCAGCTTTCACAGGGGTGGACAACACTTAAGCGAAAGCTGCACGGGGTTGTTAATATTACAGAGCTTACACAGCAGGAGCATTACGCTGCCAAGCTTGCGGCCAAGGGACTGAGCAATGCAGAAATTGCAAAAAGAATGGGCATAACCGTGAATACTGTTCGCCGACACATCAGTGAAGCACTTAGCAAGACTGGGGGAGGAACAAGAAAGAATTTGGCAAAATTCCTGGCAATGGAAGGAAGTAACGAATAAAATACTGTCCGAAAAACCTTGTTTTAGGATATTTTCACTGTGAATAAAATCCTCTATGCTGTATTTATAACAATATGGTATAGAGGATTTTTACGTCTTGTTACCTAAATGAACAGGAGGAAAAATTATGTTAAAAAAACTTAAGCTTTACAGATTTTTGGCACTGATAATGACAGTGGCACTTATTATTTCGGTTATGCCAAAGCTTGTAGTGGCAGACCCTGTGGTGGAACCATTGGTTCTTGATTTAACCGGGAAGAATCTTGCACTGAGAATATGCCCTGAGGGGTATAAGTTTGGAGACGAAACAGCAACCTTACAGCCGTATACAGGGGCATATGTAATCACTGGAACTACTAATAAGGAAATATATTTTTATTCTGACAGTGATAATGCAGAGTTTAATGTAACGTCGAAGGATTTAACGATGACAATAGCTAGATACGCCTCAGGTATTGGTTTCTTGAATGATAATATAACTATTAATATGACAATTGAAGGAACTACATTTATTGATGGAAGCAATGTAAGCTCAGGTTCTTTTGCTCCTATAGAATGCTTTGAGACAGACGAATCAACTCAAATGAACCTGACAATGGCTGCACACAGCAGCTTTAGGGTGTATGGCAATAGAATCTATGTAATTAGCAGAAATGTGAATGTTAATGTCACTAATGATTATGCTGTAACAGGCATGGATACCATTACAACCAGAGATGTTAAGCTTTCGCTTCCACATACATTGGATACAGTATGGACTGAGAGTGGGGATGGAAGCAAGTGTACAATAGGCTGTACAGATAAGGATTGTACTGCAACGTGGAGCAAGGAGCATGATTATGAGTATACCCCAACCGCCTCAGACCATGTTGGTGTGTGTAAGGATTGCGGACATATATCAGCTAAAGCCCCGCACACGCTGGAGTATGTGGATAATGGAAATAGTCATAGCCAGCATTGTACAGTATGTGGGTATGTGAGTATAGCCAGCGAAGCTCATACAATGAGTCAGTGGGAGACTTCAGATGATGGTAGTAAATGCAGCAGATACTGTACCAAATGTGGGCACAGGCAGACACAGGAGCATACATGGAATTCAGGAATCAAAACAGAAGGAACAGTTGATGCACCGCCTTATACCATATATACCTGCACAACATGTGGGGCACAGGATGTTACAGTGGATACAGCTAATACAATGAATATCAGCATGACAGATGAGTTTGGAGATGGCTGGAATGGCGCATACCTTCAGGTAATTCGTAATGGCGTTGAATGGAAGGAACTGGAATTTGAGGATGGTGATGAAGAGGAGTATTATCTCACATACGGCAAGAATAACAGCTATTATTTTATATGGCATGCAGGTCGCTATGATGAAGAATGCGGGTTTACAATTACATTTCCAGATGATACAGACAGTATAGTATATCCTGAGAAATCCTTGGAGGATACAGAGGAAGGAACAGTGCTGGCATCAATTAACGGCGCAGATTATACAGAATATAACAAAGTGTTAGCTGCCATACCTGATGACCTCGAGAGCTATGAGATTGATGACATCATTGCATTATACACAATAACAGACTCAGTAGGCAGCTATCTTGGCAAAGACCAGCAGACATTGATTAATTCCAAGACTACAGAGCTTAAGGCGGCAGTAGCAGCACTTACAAGACTAGCTGATTCCAAAGGACATTTAAAGGTTGACAAGGGAATAGTCATAACGGCAACAGGCTATACACTTGATGGTGACCTGCAGGAAACTGCATATACAGGAGATTATTATCTATTTGGAGATACAACAGAGCATTCTGTTGTGATAAAGAGTGGAGAGCATAATATACAGCTTATTGGAGTTAGTATTGCATATAGTTATCCAGGCAGCTATGACTCTCCAATTCATATAGAAAATGGGGCAAGCGTAACCCTAAGCTATATCAGTGATAATTTACTTTCTGCATATGATAGTGAATTTCTGGCAGGCATTAATGTAGAAAAGGGTGCAACACTTATATTGACTGACTGTGATGGTATACTTAATATTGAAGGCTCTGAATATGGAGCAGGGATAGGAAGTAACTCTGAAGATGATTGTGGAACTGTTGAGATAAAAGGTGGACTGATTAATGTCTACGGTTATTATTATGGGGCAGCAATAGGCAGCGGATATAAAGGCAATGCCGGAACTATAGACATATCAGGTGGTACAGTCAATGCTTATAGCTATGGAACCTGTGTTATTGGTGGTGGAGATGAGAGCACAGGCGGTTCTATACATATAAGCGGTGGAATTATAAGGGCAGAATCCGTATATGGTGGTGATGCCGGAGCCGCAATTGGATGTGGATATGATGAAGCCAGGATTGATTCCATAGTTATTGATGGTGGGTTTATAACATGTATTACATATGATAGTTGTACAATAATTGGTGGAACAGAAGATTCAGTGGGTGGAGCTATAACCATTAATGGTGGCGTTATAGTTCTTGAAAGATATTCAGAGGACGGAGTGTCTGTCCTAAGTGATTATGTACCTCGTATTATAGGCAATGGAGAAGACTGCGAAGAAGAGGAATCCGAGACTAACTATGTGGAGATTAACGGTGGCAATATTATTTCAGCTGCTCCACAGGCTATATATCCTGCAGCAAAAAACAGTGCCGGAAAGACGGTTGCACCATATACACTTACGGTACCGGAGAATCTGGCAGACAAGAATGTGTATATAAGGGTTGGCAGCGATAAGGTTAAATCATTGTATACTACAGCTTACGGTAAAAATATTATTGTATATCTTGAGGATGACACAGATGTACAGAAGCTTGCTGCTGTTGCGGCAGAGGCCTCATATAGCGGTGTAGATGCAGCCATTAATAAGGCAGCAGCACTTACTAAGGCTGACTACAAGGATTTCAGTAAGGTTGAGGCAGCAATAGCTGCGGTGATTCGGGGTAAAATGGCTGAGGACCAGGATGTAGTTGATGGCTATGCTGCAGCAATTGAGGCAGCGATAGCAGCATTAGTTAAGATTGAGAATGGCAGTGGTTCAGGAAATGGTGGAACAGGCACAGGTAATGGCAACAGTGGAACAGGAACCGGCACAGGTGACAATGTGGGTAATCCATCAACAGGCGAACACACACCTGTATTAGTATGGCTATGCTGTATGGCAGTAAGCACTGCAGGTGTACTGGTCGTTACCAGAAAAAAAAGAAACACATCAACGTCTAATAAGCATTCTTGGCAATAATGCATTTTATGATGATTTCGTAATTTGCCCTGGCTTTATAGTAAAAAAATAAGCACAGAATTCAAACTGTCTGAGCACCAATGGTGCGAGTTTTTGAATTCTGTGCTTTGTTATTTGGTTACGATAAAGTCAGTGGCAAATAGAAATCTCGTAATAGTATTATTGCCAAGAATACTAATTTATACCTCGAAATTCACTCCGGTATCGTTAGGTTCATCATCTTCAAACTTGTAATCCTTACCAGGAAGTACGGCGTTGAGAATGATACCAACAAGAGCACCAACAGCAAGTCCTGAAAGACTGATGGTTACTTCACCGATTGTGAATTTAATTGCTCCTAAGGAGCTGTAGTTGATACCGATTGAAAGAACAAGGATAAGGGCTGCAATAAGAACGTTACGTGTCTTAGTGAAGTCAACCTTGGTCTCAACGATGTTACGTACACCTACGGCTGATATCATTCCGTAAAGGACAAGTGAGATACCACCGATTGTTGCGGTAGGCATTGCACTGATAACAGCAGCAAACTTAGGTGAGAACGAGAAAAGTACTGCAAAGATTGCGGCAATTTCAATAACAAGTGGGTCATATACCTTTGAAAGAGTAAGAACACCAGTGTTTTCGCCATATGTTGTGTTAGCAGGAGCACCGAAAAGAGATGCTACGATAGTTGCAAGACCGTCTCCAAGAAGAGTTCTGTGAAGACCTGGGTCCTTAATGTAATTCTTGCCTGTTGTTGATGATATAGCTGAGATATCACCGATGTGCTCAACAATAGTGGCAAGGGCAATAGGCATTATAGTAATAATAGAAGTTACAAATTTAGATGCATCGAAGTTGGCACCAAATATTGAAAATACTGTTGCACTCTTGGTAACAGGGAAACCAAACCATGCTGCACTGGCAACACCGTCAAAATTAACCTTGCCGGCAATGACAGCAACTACATAGGATACTACAACACCAATAAGTATTGGTATGATTTTAATCATTCCCTTACCAAATACATTACAGATAATTACAACAAGGATTGCAATGAGAGCTATCCACCAGCAGTCTGCACAGTTATCAATTGCTGATTTGGAAAGTGTAAGACCAATTGCAATAATGATAGGACCTGTAACAATAGGTGGAAAGAATTTCATTACCTTACTTGCGCCAAATATCTTAATAAGAGCTGCAATTAACAGATATACAAGACCTGCAAATGCCACACCTACGCAGGCATATGGAAGAAGTGCAGAATTGTCAAGTGTTTTGCCTGCTGCATCTGTAAGAGGTGCAATAGCTGCATATCCACCAAGGAATGCAAAGGAAGAACCTAAGAATGCAGGAACCTTTCTCTTGGTAAGAATGTGGAAAAGCAGTGTACCAAGACCTGCAAATAACAGAGTCGTTGAAATGTTAAGACCTGTCAGGATTGGAACAAGCACTGTTGCACCGAACATTGCAAACATGTGCTGAAGTCCAAGAAGGAGCATTTTAGGTACGCCTAATTGTCTGGCATCGTAGATACCGTCTTTGTTTACGTTACTCATTTGTAACCTCCTAAATATTGTTTTATATGTTGCTAAATCTTCTAAATTCTAGCATAAAAATATATCAGTGTAAATAAATGTGACCTCTAAATATTAAATTTTTATAAATTTTCTTTTCTATTGAAGAAGACGAAGCATATAGAGTATAATTAATAATTATGAAGTACGCATATTTGAAAGAAAAAATAACTAAAAAGAAGAAATTATATATAACCGGTGGCTTTGAGGGTCAGACAATTATTGAGATACCTGAGCAGATTCACGGTGATACTGTAGAAGGAATTGCCGATTATGCATTCAGGGACAGAATGGATATTGTGGAGGTTGTAATTCCTGCAGGAGTTAACCACATTGGAGGACATGCATTTTATAACTGTAAGAAGCTGGAACGGTTAGAGCTGCATGATGGCATTAAGGATTTGGAGGATGGTGCCTTTAAGAACTGCTACAAGCTTACCAGAGTATATATGCATTGTCACAATAATAGAGAAGGCTGTATCCGCAACCTTATGAGTGATAACATACAGGAACTGACACTTGATATCGAATATGATAATGAAGAAAAAAGCACCTTGACCTTTCCAACCTTTGAGGACGATTACGTTGAGAATACTCCGGCAAGAATTTTTCAAAGTGTATGCTACGGAACTGGCGGAGCATACAGGCAGTGTATGCAGAGTGGAACCATGGATTACAGGGAATTTGACAGACTCTTTCCAAGGTCAACCAGAGAGGACAGGTTTGAGGCGGCATTATGGAATGCCGTTGGAAGACTTAAGTATCCATATAAGCTCTATTCCTCTGCTAAGGCAGAATATGCCTGCTTTTTAAGGGATAATGATTACAGGGCAGCGGCTGTACTTATGGATAATGACAGAATAGATGGGATTAATATTATGTGTGAACACCAGTCCATTGGAAGAGAAAGTATAGATGGGCTGATTGAATATGCACAGGGGCTGGGAAGAGTGGACTATCTTGGAATTCTTGTGAATTACAGGAATCAGTATTATCCAGCCGGAAAGCGTAGCTTTGACCTATGACAGAAGAGATATATCAGCGTAAAAATAATATAGGCCGTAAAATTCTCACCTCCTCCAGGGATAATCTGTATTTTGCCATGCGTTATCTTGATATGGCATTATGTGCATTCGAGTATGCACCGGTGGCGGATAATCACTGCGCAGGTACAGATGGGAACGTGATGTATTACTATCCGGATTTCTTGATGGAGCTGTATGAGCGGGAGGTACGTTTTACCAACAGACTGTATCTTCATATGACGCTTCACTGTATATACAGACACCTTTTCAGAATTGAGGACAGAGACAGACAGCTGTGGGATGTATGCTGTGATATTGCGGTGGAATCAGTAATTGATGGGTTAAATTACAGCTGCATTAATATGAGACTGCCGGCTGTAAGGGACAGACTTTATAATGATATAAGACGTGAATATAAGGTAATTACAGCCGATACGGCATACAGATATCTGGACATGCATAAGCTGTCCAATACAGATATGGCTGCCATGGAGAATGAATTCAAAATGGATGACCATAATTACTGGTACAAAGAATCACCTAAAAGTCAGACCCGGCAGCAGAACAGGCAGAAATGGGATGATATAAGCCAGCGAATGCAGACCTCTATGGAGACTGTGGAAAAGGGCGCAGGGCATGAGGATGCCGGAATGTATTCTGCGGTACAGGTTGAGAACCGTAAAAAATACGATTACAAGGAATTCCTGCGTAAGTTTGCGGTATATCAGGAGGAGATGCAGGTTGACCCGGATTCCTTTGATTATGCCTTCTATACCTATGGACTACAGCTGTTTGGCAATATGCCGTTAATTGAACCCTTAGAACAGAAGGAGGTTAAGAAAATACAGGATTTTGTCATAGTCATAGACACCTCCTTTTCATGCAGTGAGGAGCAGGTTAAGGATTTTTTGGCAGAGACCTGTCAGATCCTTTTCAGTACCGAAAGCTTCTTTAAAAAGGTTAATATCAGAATTCTTCAGGCAGATAATAAGATTCAGAAGGATGACAGAATAACCAGCCAGGAGGAGATGACAGATTATATCAATCATCTTACCATTAAGGGCAGGGGAGGAACTGATTTTCGTCCGGCATTTCAGTATGTAAGTGAGCTTATAGACAACCATGAATTTATGAATCTTAAGGGGCTGCTGTATTTTACTGACGGAAGGGGAGAATATCCTAAGCGCAGAACCCCATATGACACAGCATTTATTTTTCTCCATGATGACTTCGTAGACAGCGATGTACCATCCTGGGCAATTAAACTTGAGATATAGCAGAGGTATGAATAATGAATATTAAAAGAGCTAAGCAGGAAATAGAGAACAGCGTTAAGGCTTATCTATCCAAAAATGAACGTGGAGAATATATGATTCCGGCAGTCAGACAGAGACCGGTACTGCTTATGGGACCTCCGGGCATTGGTAAAACTGCCATTATGGAACAGGTTGCCAAGGACTGTGGAGTGGCACTTGTGGCATATACAATAACTCACCACACCCGTCAGAGTGCAGTAGGTCTTCCTTATATAGAGAGCAGATTCTGGGATAAGGAAAAATATTCCGTAACTGAATACACTATGAGTGAGATAATAGCAACTGTGTATGACAAAATGCGTCAGACCGGTTTGAAGGAGGGTATTTTATTCATTGATGAGATTAACTGCGTGTCTGAGACGCTGGCTCCAACCATACTTCAGTTTCTGCAGTGCAAGACCTTTGGCAATCACAAGGTTCCGGAGGGCTGGATAATAGTGGCAGCAGGCAATCCACCAGAATATAACAAGTCGGTAAGAGAATTTGATGTTGTTACCCTTGACCGAGTTAAGAGAATCGACGTTCAGGCTGACTACGAGGTGTGGAAGGAGTATGCCTACAAGGCACAAATTCATGGCGCAATTATTTCATACCTGGATTTAAAGAAAAGCAGCTTCTATGATGTGCGTACTACTATAGATGGCAAAATATTTGTTACTGCAAGAGGCTGGGAGGATTTATCCGGCATGATTAAGGCCTATGAAAAACTGGGACTTAAGGTTGATGAGGAATTTATATCTGAATACCTGCAGCATCCGGATATTGCAAGGGATTTTGCCAATTATTATGACCTGTACAATAAATACAACTCTGATTACAGAATTGAGGATATTCTTGAGGGACATGTATCGGCACAGGCCTGTGAGAGAGTAAGGCTGGCACCATTTGATGAAAAATACAGTATAATTTCCCATATAATCAGCGGATTAAGCGATTATTTTTCCAATTCGGATTATCAGACAATGTATATATCAGAAATATATAACATGTTAAAGGAAGTTAAAAAAATACATGAGAAGTCCTCTGAGAATCTCAGGTCCGACATTGGTTCAATAACCGGGCATGTTCAGGAAAAATATGACGCACAGCTGGCGGCAGGCATTATTTCAGGACTTGAAAGCTCAGCTGTTAACAATGCCCTCCTTTTTATGAACAATATGGCACTTCAGATGGAATTTTCTGATGTTATTGATGCTTTTAATGAGCTTAAGGCTCATCGTGAGGAGGTTCTTGAGAAAGCGTCTCAGGTTCTTGAGAATGCTTTTGATTTCATGCTTAATGCCTTTGGTGAGGGACAGGAGCTGGTAATGTTTGTAACAGAGCTGTCATTGAACTATCATGCTATAAGGTTTATTAATGAACAGGGCTGTGCACGCTACAGCTTTTATATGTCCAAATACCTTTCAGGAGACAGACAGCGGGAGCTTATGGAAGAAATAGAAAGTGTAAAAAATGAATGATATCATATTAGATAATTGTACATTGTGCCCCAGAAATTGTCATGCTGACAGGAGTGGAATGCATAAGGGCTTTTGCGGTGAGACAGTAACACTTAGGGCAGCAAGGGCAGCACTGCACATGTGGGAGGAACCCCGCATATCAGGCACAAGAGGGTCGGGTGCAATATTTTTTTCAGGCTGTGTTCTCAGGTGCGTATTCTGTCAGAACAGCCGGATTGCAGATGGAACAGCAGGAATGGAAATAACTGTTGACCGCCTTGCCCAGATTATGCTTGAACAGCAGGAGCGGGGAGCCAACAATATTAATCTTGTAACCCCCACGCATTATGTACCACAGATAGCCAGGGCAATTGAGACTGCTAAAAATGGTGGTCTTGTTATTCCTGTTGTATACAATACCGGCAGCTATGAGAAGGTGGAGACACTTCGCATTATGGATGGACTGGTAGATGTGTATCTGCCGGATATGAAATACGTAAGCTCTCAGCTGTCACAGCGCTATTCCTGTGCGGCAGATTATTTTGACGTGGCAGCGGCAGCGGTTGAGGAGATGGTTCGTCAGACCGGAGCAGTTACATTTGCAGGCGGGGATGACGTGTGTGAGGAGAACATTATGAAAAAGGGTGTTATTGTAAGGCACCTTATGCTGCCAGGCTGTATTAAAGATTCCAAGGCAGTTATCAGATATCTCTATGAAACCTATGGAGACAGAATATACATAAGTATAATGAATCAGTATACCCCGATGCCGGGAATTGGAGAACGCTACCCTGAGCTTAACCGCACAATTAAAGCCTGTGAGTATGACAGGCTTGTGGATTATGCCATAGAGCTGGGTGTGGAAAATGGATTTATTCAGGAGGGCGGCACAGCTAAGGAAAGCTTTATCCCGGAATTCGATTATACCGGATTAAAGCCTGTAACCACCCGATTATAGGAGGCATAGTATGGAAAAATGTTCATATAGCAATAAATGTGGTGGCTGTGTATACAGTAACCTCACCTACAAGGAGCAGCTTGAGGAAAAATATCAGACAGTATACAGGCTTATGAAGCCATTTGGCAGGGTGCTGCCTGCAGTTGGCATGGATAATCCCTACCATTACCGCAACAAGGTTCATGCTGTGGTAAGCTCAGATAAAAAGGGTAATATTATTACAGGAACCTATGAGCCCGGAACCCACAGGGTTGTCCCTGTTAAGAGCTGTCAGATAGATAATGAAAAATCTGACGAGATAATTCAGACTATTGCTGAGCTTATGAAGTCCTTTAAATACAAGGCTTACAACGAGGATACTCACAGAGGCTTTCTTCGTCACATTCTTATCAGAACAGCCCACACTACCGGCCAGGTTATGGTAACCTTAGTGGCTGGTGATGTTATGTTTCCATCTAAGAATAATTTCGTCAAGGCCCTCACTGCCAGACATCCGGAGATAACAACAATTATTTTTAATATTAATAACCGCAATACCAGCATGATTCTTGGTCAGCGTGAGCAGGTCATCTATGGTAAGGGCTATATTGAGGATGAGCTGTGCGGGTGCCGGTTCAGAATCTCCTCCAAATCCTTTTATCAGGTTAATTCAGTTCAGACGGAAAACTGTATCAGACTGCAATTGATTTTGCCGGTCTTACCGGAAAAGAAAAAATTATTGATGCCTACAGTGGAATTGGGACTATTGGTATCTGTGCGTCCAGATACGCAGGAAGTGTTACAGGTGTTGAACTTAACCCTGATGCAGTAAAGGATGCGTTGATTAATACCAAGCTTAACAGCTGCAGGAATGTTCGCTATATACAGGATGATGCAGGCAAATTTATGCTCAAGGAGGCAGATGCGGGACGCAAATATGATGTGGTATTCATGGACCCTCCAAGGTCTGGAAGCGACGAGGCATTTCTTGGTGCAGTGGCGAGACTGAAGCCGGAACGTGTGGTATACATATCCTGTAATCCGGAAACGCTGGCGAGGGATGTGAAGTTTCTTGACCGTAAGGGCTACAAGATGGAAAAATGTGTGCCGGTAGATATGTTCCCATGGTGCGGACATTGTGAAAGCATTGCACTTCTTAAAAGGAGCACGATTTAATATAAATAATTTTAAAGGGGTAATTACAATATGTTAATAGTAAAGAAATTTGGGGGAACCTCAGTAGCCAATAAGGAAAGAATTTTTAATGTGGCTCAAAGATGTGCCAGGGAATATCGTAAAGGCAATGACGTAGTTGTAGTTTTATCTGCTATGGGTAAATATACAGATGAGCTTATTGAGAAGGCAAGAGAAATCAATCCTAATCCGCCCAAACGGGAAATGGACATGCTTTTCACAATTGGTGAACAGATGTCTGTAGCACTTATGGCTATGGCGTTTCATCAGCTGGGAATCCCGGCAGTATCACTGAATGCATTTCAGGTTCCTATGAAAACTACTGACATGCATGGCAATGCAAGACTGATAAGTGTGGAAACGGAGAGAATACGCCATGAGCTAAGTGACCGCAAAATTGTGGTGATAACCGGATTTCAGGGAATTGATAAGTATAATGATTATACAACTCTCGGAAGAGGTGGCTCAGACACTACGGCGGTTGCGCTTGCTGCGGTTCTTCACGCTGATACCTGCGAAATATATACAGATGTTGATGGTGTCTACACAGCTGATCCAAGAAAGGTAAAGACTGCTCATAAGCTGGAGCATATAACATATGACGAAATGTTAGACCTTGCGGCTCTTGGTGCAGGTGTACTTCACAACCGTTCAGTAGAGATGGCTAAAAAATATAATGTTACATTGGTGGTTCGCTCCAGTCTTAATGAGACAGAGGGTACTGTTGTTAAGGGAGGTATAAAGAAAATGGAGAAAATGATAATCAGCGGAGTTGCGCTGGATGAGGATGCAGACAGAATATCCGTAATAGGAATTAAAGACCAGCCAGGAAGTGCGTTCAAGCTTTTTAATTTACTGGCTCAAAAGGGAATTAATGTTGATATAATTATTCAGTCAATCGGTAGACAGGGAACCAAGGATATATCATTTACAGTTGGGCATGACAATCTAAAGGATGCTGTAGAGCTTTTAGAGAATAATCAGGAAATATTAGGCTTTGATAAGGTGGAATATAATGAGAATATTGCAAAGCTGTCCATAGTCGGAGCGGGAATGATGTCCAATCCGGGAGTAGCTGCCAAGATGTTTGAGTGTCTTTATAATAATAATATTAACATCAATATGATTGCTACATCAGAAATCCGAATTACTGTGCTGGTGGATTCTAAAAATGCAGAAAAAGCAATGAATGTAGTTCATGACGCCTTTTGTGTGAATTAATTCTTTATTAAGGAGGTGCTGCTGATGACTGGCTTTGCGGTATATGATTTTCCCTTTGGATTTCTCTATATTGGCTATGAGGATATTGCTGTAGCTATTGGAAATCCCAAGGCCTGTCGGGCGGTAGGCATGGCTAATAACAGAAATCCACTGCCTTTTATTGTGCCCTGCCACAGGGTAATTGGTGCCAGTGGAAGTATGGTAGGCTACGGATATGGAATTGACATGAAGCGGGCATTATTGGACCTGGAGCTTAGAGGGATGAGGATTTCATAGATATTTTGTTATGTCTTTCAATTGTAAATAGTGTTATTATGTATATGATATAGATAATTTGAATAAGTAAACGGAGAAAAAATATGTATGATACAGCGATTATAGGAACAGGACCGGCAGGAGTGTCAGCGGCACTTACATTGCAGGCCAATAATAAGTCAATAATATGGCTTGGAAGCAAGAACTTGAGCAGTAAGGTAAGCCTGGCTGAGCAGATATCCAACTACCCGGGATTTACCCGGGTAAGCGGCAGTCAGCTTAATCAGGCATTTATTGATCAGGTTAATGCAATGGGGCTTGAGATTACAGAGCTTGTTGCAACAGGAATAATACCTATGGGTGACCACTATGCAGTTACTGCAGCAAGTGAATTCTATGAGGCAAAGACAGTTCTTTTTGCATCAGGAGTGGAGACTAAGAGTGCACTGCCGGGAGAGACCGATTATCTGGGTAAGGGTGTAAGCTATTGTGCAACCTGTGACGGTATGCTGTATCGTGGCAAGAAGATTGCAGTTTTGTGTAATACAGCAAGATTTGAGCATGAGGTGAAGTATCTGGCAGAGCTTGCCAGTGAGGTATATTATTATCCATATTATAAGGATTGTGATGTGAGCAGCATTGCAGACAATGTACAGCTGCTTGAACAGCGCCCTGTTGAGATATGCGGAGATAAGAAGGCCAACGCGCTTAAGCTTAAGGATGGTCAGTTAATTGAGGTAGATGGAATTTTCTGCCTTCGTGATGCAATATCAGTAACCACGCTCCTTCCAGCCATGGAGATGGAGAATGGACATATCATTGTCAATCGTCGCCAGGAGACTAATCTGACGGGCTGCTATGCAGCAGGTGACTGTACAGGAAGACCTTATCAGTATGCCAAGGCAGTTGGTGAGGGCAATGTGGCAGCCCATAGTATCGTAGAGTATCTTGCACAGCAGAATCAGTAAGCTACTGGGTTATTTCCATAACAATATCTGCACTGAATTCAGTTGCAGTGTGGCTGAATGAATCGTGACCATTATAACGCTCGGCAGTCATTGATATAGAAGAAAGACCGAATCCGTGTCCCGTTCCATTGATACTTTTATAGGTATCATTGTGACGGGACACTTTTCCGTTAAAGCTGTTGACTGATACTATATACATACTTGCATTGTGCATAAGTGTTATAGACAGTTTGTGATATCTTTTATCTGCGGCTGTTGTGAGACATCCATTAATGGCATTTTCAAGAATATTGCCAAGAAGACTGCAAAGGTCAGTATCGGGAATGCCAGGATTATCAGGAAGGTCTATTGCCCAGGCAGAGGCTATCTGCTTATCTTTTTCGCTGGTTCTATAATAATTAAGAAGTGCATTAAGAGCCGGATTTTTACAATAGGATATATACTCATGCTTTGGATATTGTTCCACATATTTATTGAGATAATCCTTAAGAGAGACATAATTATTCTCATCAGACAGCTCCTTTAACAGATATATTGACTGACGGAAATCATGTCTAAGCCTTGCTGTTTCATTAAAATAATTCTGCTGTACCTTGTATTGTTTCGCCTGCATTTCAAAAAACTGTACCTTCATAGATGCTTCTTCGTGTTTAAGAATCTCCATTGAAATAAAATAGAAGATAACGCATACGAAGAGGAGAAATAAAAGCTCACATATAAGTATCATTATATATATTTGAAAAATACGGTTAACGTGAAGGGTTTCGTTTTTTTGAGGCAAAGAATATATATTAATAATAAGTAAAAGTACAGGAAAAGGTGTTATAAGATACCATAATCTATAGCCTGGAAGCCGGTCAACAATGCGGCTGAAATATTTATATGAAGCCCATCCGAATGCACCGAGAAGTATAAAACTTAATGCACATTGAAAAGCGGTGGCTGCAATGCATATATCATTAAGTGTCTCATTTGGGTGTATTCGACTGTCAAAAATAATGGAGAAGCCTGCAGGAAAGGTCATGAGTGCACATACAAGCAGAAACATAGAGAGACTTCTGCCTATTTCTACCTTGAGTGTGCAATGATACGCTATGTACGCTGCAGCGATAATGAACATAATGAATACATTGGAGTTTATATTTGTAAATGCAGAAATTGCGGCACATACTGGAATCAATATCGTCATAGTAATCCCGATTAGCAGAACCAGTCTGGATTTGCGAAGTTTAATCTGGTTGCGCATAGGTATATAGCAGAATATGGCAGCCGGAACAAGCACAAGATATTGAAATATTTCTGCAATAAAATTGTACATCAGGTGGTACTCCTTTCATTAAGCTCATGATGAAGCTGTGTAAACACATAATTACGCCAGGTCTGTTCAATATTTTTATAATTTCTTGTGTTAACCTGCAGAATTGTTCCATCAGACATGTGGCAGTTACGGTTCTCAAACTTAACAACGTAATCCATATTAACAAGAATACATTTATTAATCTGTAGAAAACGCCGGTCTGCGTTCAATGGTTCAGTTATTTTTACAAATGATATATAAGGAAGGTAATGCTGATTATTATTGGCAATTACCCTGGTGTAGTGACCTGAGGTAGAAAGGGCTATCAGGTCAGCAAAACGGATACGGATATCTACACCATTGTAGTTAAAGGTAAGATTATTTTCCACCTTGGGAAGAACCAGACGGGCATCTGCCAGTACCTTAAATATTCTGTTCCTTGTGGCAGGCTTTTCTATATAGTCAAAGGCATGACAGGAAAAAGCATCTGGCATGTGTTCCATACTGCCAGTAAGAAAAATAATTATTGCCCTGTTGTCAGTCTCTCTTATGTGCTTTACCGTGTCAATTCCATTAATTCCATTCATGTATATATCAACAAAAATAATATCATATGAAAAGGCAGTAAATTCTTCTAGAAATGCCTCGCCACTTGAATATTGTCTTATATATGAAGAATGATTGTTTTCATCAGAATAGCTCTGAATAAGTGATGTTATTGAGTCAAGCTCCCGTGTCTGGTCATCAATTACAGCATATTTCATTTGTCTGTCTCCCGTGTATGTATTTCCAGTGTTATTATAGCAGATATTATTTGTTAATTTAAGGTGCTGCAAGGGGAAAAATCTGCTTTTCGTGCTGAAAAATTGATTTTCGTGCGATAAGCATTGTTTTTTCAGGTATTTTTTTTATAATCATGGTATTCAGATAACGAAAAGAGGAAAATGATATATGAGAAAAAGAATAAAAGGGCTGGCCGCATTAATTATGATACTGTGCATGATAATTGGCATGGTAATGACAACTGCAGCGTCTGAAACCTATACTTATCAGGGAGCGATGTATGATTTGATTTTTGAAGAAGGAGCTGTTGTATATAGTGGTGATAGTATTACTGCAGGTGGTTCATCAGGAGAGCAATTCCTTCCAATTGATGGCAGCGGCAATATATTAAGTGATGAAGGCAGCGGTGCCTTATCAGATGGATATGGTACGTCACTTGACCAGAAGGCGTTTGATAATGAAGATGTGTATACTTTTCCAGCTAATGCTGCAGGATATTACGGATTTTACGTTGTAGATGTAGGTGCAGAAACTGGTGAATCCTATGGTATAGGCTTTACATCAGAGGGGACTCCGCATACTATAGTTAATGCAGTATCTACAGCCAGTGGCGTTATTCACATTCTAACAGTTAAAGAGCGTCCAATAACCTTGAATTTCTCACTCAATCTTAATTATACAGGCTCAGCTGGGGCCGTCAATAAGTCATATACAGCCAGCTCTGCACAGGAGAATTATACCAGACCAGTAAGAGCCGGATATACCTTTAAGGGATGGTATACAGGTACAGCTGGCGGAACCAAAGTAACAGAAGAGGTATTTAATTTTACCAGCTTATGTGCAGCATTTGACCTTTCAGCGCTTACTTATACAGCTGATAAGGAGGCTGCAATAACCGCTCCAATTACTCTTTATGCTCAGTGGGAGGAGAATCCTACAGAACCGCCAACAACGGAACAGCCAACAACGGAGCAGCCAACAACGGAGCAGCCAACAACGGAGCAGCCAACAACGGAGCAGCCAACAA
>CAYTWF010000006.1:0-14076 GCA_964441705.1 uncultured Butyrivibrio sp. | reverse complement strand
CAGAGCAGCCAACAACGGAGCAGCCAACAACAGAAAGAGCAACAACTGAAGCTCCCACTACATCAGTAGGTGGACAGGGGACAGGTAATGGTGGAACAGGTGACCATAATGTTGTTATTTATCCTGCTATTTTACTTGTATTAAGTGCAGGTGTACTTATATATCTTGGTAAGAGACGTAAGTCAGTAATCAATAATTTAAGATAGTTATTGCATACACTGCCATGGCATCATAACTGTCTCCCGCAGTTGCCATAATGCGGTGTGTGCATTTAACTTATATAATATGTATTATTTTACCCGGCTCTTATATGGAACCGGGTAAAATGCATATAAAGCAATGGAGATGTGTATGAAAAAAAAGCTTATAAGTCATATACTTATATATATCATTACGGCAGCAGCCTGTATTCTGGTGCTGCTGCTTGTTAACTGCATACCACAGTCGGCCATACAGCACCATGCAGAGCAGTCGACAGACTATCTTGTTGATAATGCAGGTTTCCCGGTGGTAATAAAAGGATTGGGCAGTACAAGAATGGATAACTATGCCGACAGTATGCTCCTTAATGTTACTTATAATGTAGACAGCACAAAACCCTTCTATGCGCTGGTAGCAGATGCCTATTACCGCATAGATGAAAATGAAGCTGTCGACGACCTTACTTCCAGTGTGTATAAAGGAGCAGAACCTCAAAATAATTATTCAAGATACTGGCATGGCATGCAGATTTTTTTAAGACCACTGCTTACAGTATTTTCTATAACTGCTGTAAGGTATATCCTTGCAGCGATACTGCTCGGACTTAATGTAGTGCTGTGTATAATGCTTTGGAAACAGGGCTGCAAAGCAATCATGGTGCTGTATATCATTTCGTCCATTTTGGTGGATATATGGATGTGTGCATTTTCTCTGGAATATATAAGTGTGTTCCTTCTTGTTGCAGTACTTTGTATTGCTGTTGTAAGGAATAAAGGACAGGGAATAAGTCATTTATTAGTGATTGGCGGTGCACTTACATGCTTTTTCGATTTTCTTACCACCGAGACACTTACATTGACAATTCCGGTAATAATGTATCTTCTTATGCAATATAAGGCTGGAGAGGAGCTTAGCTGGAAGAAGCTTTGGAAAAGGCTGGTGCTTATGGCGGGCTGCTGGATTGGAGCATATGCAGGAATGTTTATTCTTAAGTGGTGTCTTGTGTATGCAGTATGTGGCAGGGATGCCTTTATGCTGGCACTTTCCTCGGCGGCATATAGAGTTTCAGGTTCCGTTACAGAGACCTCGTCATCACTTACGCTGTCAGGAGTTCAGACAATAGACATTCTTTTGCTGAGAAATCTGGGATGTCTGTTCCATATTGCCGGGAATGTGAGCAGAGCCGGAATAATTGCTGCAGGTCTTATAAGCATATGTGTATATTTGGCTTTTTTTTACATGTTCAGGAAAAAGAAGTATAACGGACAGCTTATTGGGATACTATTGGTGATTGGGGCAGTTCCATATATACGTTATCTTGTGCTTCAAAATCATTCTTGTCTGCACTATTTTTTTACATACAGGGCACAGATGGCGGCGGTAATGGCGTGGCTGGGAATTCTATATATATCGGTTGACATAATGCAGTATAAGAAGAAAAAACACAGGAGGTAGCCAGATTGGAGCTTACAATACTAATGCCATGTCTTAATGAAGAGAGAACAATTGCGGCCTGTATTAACGAAGCGAAGGCGTATCTTGAGCCTCAGAGCTTTTCATGGGAGATTCTTGTGGTTGATAATGGAAGTACGGATACCTCGGCACCAATAGCAAGGGGGTGTGGAGCAAGAGTTATTCATTGTAAGGAATCAGGCTATGGAAGTGCGCTTCGTAAGGGCATAATGGAGGCAAAGGGCAGGTATATTATATATGGTGACTGTGATATGTCATATGATTTTCGGGAGTCTGACAGAATATACAGGGAGCTTGCAGCAGGGATACAGCTTGTTGCAGGTAATCGTTTTCATCCATTTCCATCCAGCGAAGCTATGAGCCTGTCCCATAGATTAGGAGTTCCGGTGCTGTCAATGATTGGAAGATTAAGATATGGTGTGAAGGTACATGATTTTCATTGTGGTCTAAGGGGAATTAATACCAGTTGCGCCAGAGAGCTTGGACTAAAAGCTCATGGAATGGAGTTTGCCACGGAGATAATTGCTAAAGCGTCAAGGGCAGGGCTGACAATCTGTGAGGTTCCGATTACCTTAAGAGCTGATGGACGAGGAGGTCCGCCACATCTTAGAACAATCAAGGATGGCTTCAGGCATCTTCACTTTATGCTGAGTCCGTTAAAATAAATTGAAACTTGTGTTTTACAATGGTAATATATATTTATATTATTTCGGAAGAGAGGTATTAGTATGTCAGCTACAAGTGATGGAATCAGAAAGGGCTTTAAAGAGGGAGACGATATAAGAGATGCGGGTCTTACAACTCCGTCAGATATAGTAAGATTTGATGATATCGTGTATGGAGAGGACAGTCACTGGCAGAGTCTGGATGTATACAGACCTGCGGCAATGAAGGGTAAGAAGCTTCCGGTTATTGTAAGTGTCCATGGTGGTGCATGGGTGTACGGTGACAAGGAGCGTTATCAGTATTATTGTATGAGCCTTGCCCAGCGTGGTTTTGCGGTTGTTAATTTTACCTACAGACTTGCACCGGAGTTCAAATTCCCGGCACAGCTTGAGGATACTAATATGGTATTTTCGTGGGTCCTTGATAATGCACAGGAATATGATTTGGACACCAGATATGTATTTGGTGTAGGTGATTCAGCAGGCGGACACTTGCTTGGATTGTATTGTGATATATGTTCTAATAGTAAATATGCTCGTAAATATGCCTTTAAGACACCAGAAGGATTTATTCCTACTGCAGTTGCACTTAACTGTGGTGCTTATGTTATCAGAGTTGACAGACCCGAGGATTTGCAGCATCTTATGCTTATGAGGGATTTGCTTCCTAAGAAAGGAACCAAAGAGGAGCTTAAATGTATTGATGTAACGGCTCATGTTACGAGCAAATTCCCGCCGGCATATATAATGACCGCGACAGGTGATTTTATTAAGGAGCTGGCTCCTTTCATGGTGCAGGCACTTTCAGATAATAACGTTCCATGTGTCTACAGATTGTATGGAGACAATGATAACAGGCTTCCTCACGTATTTCACTGCGATATGCGTTCTAAGGAGGGTAGAATCTGTAATGATGAGGAGTGCAGATTCTTTAAGAGCTTTATAGGAGAGCAGGAATGATAAGAATAGCATTTGTAGAAGATGATGCTGCCTACAGAAAAGAATATACACAGTATATCAGGAAGTATGAGCAGGAAAGTGGAGAGCGTTTTTCCATTGAAGAATTTACAGATGGTGATGAGATAACGGAGAATTACAGGGCGGCATATGACATTATTCTTATGGATATTGAGATGACCTTTATGAATGGTATGAAGGCCGCTGAGGAGATACGCAAGCTGGACAGTGAAGTTGTTATCATATTTATTACTAATATGCCTCAGTACGTTATGGATGGCTATAAGGTTGAGGCTTTTGATTATATTCTTAAGCCGATAACCTATTTTGCTTTTTCCCAGTGTATTGCCAGAGCACTTCACAGGATGAAGAAAAGAACAAGAGAATACATTACAATAGCAATTAAAAGTGGAATGCAGAGGCTTGAGATTGCGGATATACAGTACGTTGAGGTGCAGAATCATGAGCTTGTGTATTATACCAGTCAGGGAGATTTTTCAACAAGAGGAAGTATGAAGGAGGCCGAGGAGGCACTTAAGAATTACAGCTTTTTCAGATGTAATAAGTGCTATCTTATTAATCTGGAGAATGTGGAACGGATTCAGAATAATGATGTAATTATTGGAGAGCATGTTATTGCAGTAAGCCGTTCCAGACGTAAAGAGCTTATGGACGAGCTTAATAATTATCTTAATGAGGTATCCAAATAATCAGATTCGGGATGGTAGTATATGTCTTTGCTGCAGCAGATAGTTGAATATATCAGGGTAAGGGACCTGACTAATACGCCTGGCTTTATATATGGTCTGGCGTATTTTGGCAGCCTTCTTGTGTATATTTCCTGCAACCCAAGAAAACACGGTGTCGGTAAGATGTGGTGGAAGCTGGTGGCACTTGAGCTTCTTTTGAATGTGCACCTTTTTTTAACCAGAAGCGTGGATAAAATATGGTTTGTTCTGGCCATGATTATTGTTTTCATTATTCTTTGCGCAATGGTGCATGTGGCCTGCGATATGAATTTTCGCAATACTATATATTATGCTGTAAGAGTGTACACCTTGGGGGAATTTGCGGCCTCGATGGACTGGCAGATATTCTACTATCTGATTACCCAGATGCGGATTCCATTTTCATTACAGATTCAGGGAATAGTGATTGCGTCTACAATGGGTGCGGTGTTTACCGCCATGTTTTTTCTGGAAAAATACATTAACCGTAACCATGAGCATCTTCATGTTGAGAAGCAGGAGCTGCTTACAGCTGTAATAATTGGATTGTTTATATATGGAATGAGCAATTTAAGCTATATGAATGTGGATACTCCATTTTCAACTAATCTGGTATCCGATATATTCATTATTCGTACACTGGTGGATTTCGCAGGAGTATGTCTGTTGACGGCATATCAGATTCTTTTAAAGGAGACCCATGCAAGGCTTGAGCTGAACCAGGCGGAGGTTCTGTATCGTATGCAATATGCCAATTATCAGATATCCAGGGAAAGTATTAATCTTGTTAACCAGAAATATCATGACCTTAAGCATCAGATTGCGCTGCTCAAAACAGAGATGCCCCAGCCTGATAAGGTGGAATATCTTAACCGGATGGAGGATGAGATAAGGCAGTATGAGGCACAGAATAAGACTGGTAATGAGGTGCTTGATATTATTCTTACAACCAAGAATCTTCAATGTCAGAAGCTGGGAATTGTGATGACCTGCGTAGCAGATGGCAGACTTCTTAAGAATATGGATGCCATGGATATCAGCTCTCTTTTTGGAAGCGCACTTGATAATGCCATTGCGGCGGTACAGCTTATTAAGGAGCAGGATAAAAGATTGATTCATGTTATGGTGGCAGGAAAAAAAGGCTTTATTCGTATTATTTTTGAAAATGTGTTTGAGGGAAAAGTTACTATTAAGAATGGATTGCCTGTGATTCCAAGAATTGGGCGCAGGGAGCATCTTGTTGGAATAAGGAATATGAGGGAGATTGCTGATAAATATGGTGGTTCCTTTACAGTAAGCTATAATGAGGGATGGATGGGAGTAAGAATTCTTATTCCTGTTCTATAGTGATGTAGAAAGGACAGCGAGGAATGAATTGGTCGCAGCAGCTTATTAGGTATATTACAGGACCTGGTTCTGACAATACGCCGGTATTTATATATGTACTGGCTTATTTTGGTGCGGCAATGGTGTATTACAGGACCAATCCAAGAAGAATAAATAATATTTCTGTGTATTTTAAGATGCTGATTATTAATCTGCTCCTTCAGGTATTCTGTTTTATAACCAGTGATTATTATGAAAGACTTTATTTTCTGAATGTGATTTTATATTTTGCATCCATTTGTGCAATGCTTCATGTGTCCTGTGATATGAACCTGAGAAATGTGGTGTATTATTCAGTGAGAGCATATATTCTTGGAGAAATGGCCGCATCTCTGGTGTGGCAGCTCATATATTTTTATGCTGATAAGACTCATGTGGAGCCGGATAGGGCAGTGCAGGCATTAATACTTCTTGTGCTGCTTGTATGTGTTTTTATGGCAGCATACGCTGTAGAACGATATATTAATAGGGCTCAGGAGCATATTCATATTGAAAGACAGGAGGTAGTGATTTCTCTAATTATTTTCATATGTATATATGCATTAAGCAATATAAGCTATTCAGGAATACAGACGCCTTTTTCAACCAGCCATGTTGGTGACAGATATATCATCAGAACTCTGGCAGATATGGCAGGAGTAAGTATTCTCCTGGTATATCATGTTCAGATTAGAGCATCCCATACCAGAATTGAGAAGGCACAGCTGGACTCCCTTTATAAAATGCAGTATGCCAATTATCAGGTATCCAGAGAAAGTATTGAGCTTGTTAACCAGAAATACCATGACCTTAAGCATCAGATTGCAACCTTAAGAGCACAGGTTGCCCAGGATAATTGTCTTACCTTTGCTGATAATATTGAAAAGGATATTAACCAGTTTGAAGCACAGAATAAAACCGGTAACAGTATTCTGGATACCATACTTACAGCCAAAAGTCTCCAATGTCATAACGAGAATATCAGAATGACCTGTATTGCGGATGGTAAGCTGCTGGATATTATGGAGCCTATGGATATCAGCTCTCTTTTTGGTAATGCGCTGGATAATGCCATAACAAGTGTAGAGCAGATAGCGGACCCGGAGAAAAGAATTATACATGTGACGGTATCCCGGGAAAAAAATTTTCTCAGAATTAAATTTGAAAACTGCTATATGGGGAACATTATTATGAAGAATGGAATGCCGGTTACGACCAAATCGGACAGGCGGTATCATGGCTTTGGGTTAAAAAGTATAAGGTCAATTGCGGACAAATACAATGGTTCACTGACTATTAATGCTAAGGACAGCTGGTTTGAACTGAGGGTGCTTATTCCGCTGCAGTAGTCTGATTTTTACACTTCCGATTACAGTTTACGTCATTTTTATGTGAATTTGTGCTAAAAATATTTTTTTCAATCACTTGTGTGGTAAAGTGATGTCATGAAAATGGAGGAGCAAAATGAACAGAGTAGATTTTAATTCGGGCTGGACATGCTGTCATCTTGGGGAACAGGACATACAGGAGGTTACAATACCACATGATGCCATGCTTGGGGAGCCAAGAAGTGCCAAGAGTCTTGGTACAGGTAATATTGGATGGTTTGAGGGAAGAGACTATCAGTATGAACGCAGTTTTTTTGTACCGGAGGAGTATTCCGGTCAGAAGGTAATCTTTGAATTTGAAGGAGTGTACCATAATGCAGAGGTGTATATTAATGATGAATATGCAGCCTTTCGTCCTTATGGCTATACCAATTTTTACGTAGAAGCAGATAAGTTCCTGAAATATGGACAGGATAACAGGATTAAGGTCATAGCCCATAATTCTGACCAGCCTAACAGCCGCTGGTACTCCGGTTCCGGAATATACCGTCCGGTGTGGATGTACGTTGCACCACAAAAACATATTGCAATGAATGGCGTTAAGCTTAGTACCGTGTCAATCTCGCCGGCAGTTGTGCATGTAGATATAGTAACAGAGGGTGCGGGACGTGTTAAGGCTGAAATACTTGACGGAAACAGAGTATGTGCTGTAACAGAGGGCGCGACAGAGGGCAGAATTGGCTTTGATATTGAGGTACCTGAGGCTTCACTTTGGAGTCCGGATAACCCGTATCTGTATCAGTGCCGCGTAAGCTTTGAAGAGGATTGTACAACGGAGAGCTTTGGAATCAGACTTCTTGAATGGTCAGCCCAGAATGGAATGACTATTAATGGAGAAAGAGTGATTCTTAAGGGAGCATGCATTCACCATGATAATGGTGTTCTGGGAGCAGCTGCTTTTCCTGAGGCGGAGGAGCGTAAGGTCAGAATCATGAAGGCGAATGGCTATAATGCATTAAGGTCTGCCCACAATCCATGCTCCAAGGCAATGCTGGATGCCTGTGACAGACTGGGAATGCTTATGATGGATGAATACGTAGATGTATGGTACATTCACAAGACCAGATATGACTATGCACTTTATCTGGATGAATGGTGGCATCAGGATTTAAAGGATATGGTTGACAAGGACTACAACCACCCATGTGTAATCATGTATTCTACCGGTAATGAGGTATCGGAGACAGCACAGAAAAAAGGAATCCAGCTTACAAAGGATTTTACTGAATATCTCCATTCGCTGGATGATACAAGACCTGTCAGCTGCGGTGTTAATATTTTCTTCAATTTCTTAAGCTCAATGGGCTTTGGTGTATACAGTGACGATAAGGCTGAAAAACAGCTTGAAAAGGCTAAGAAGGCCAGCTCAGCAGAGGACATTGAGAAGAATAAAAAGCCTGTTGGCAGTGAATTCTTCAACACCCTGTCAGGAATACTGGGAGATAAGACAATGAAGCTTGGAGCTACGCTGTATCCATGTGATGTTAAGACAAGGGATGCCTACGCCAATATGGATATTGCTGGCTATAATTATGGAATATACAGATATAAGCATGACCTGAGAAAATATCCAAACAGGCTTATTCTTGGAAGTGAGACCTTTTGCAATGATGCATATAGATTCTATGAGCTGGCCAAAAAAAATCCCCGCATAATTGGAGATTTTGTATGGGCGGGTATGGATTATATTGGAGAGGTTGCAGTAGGTTCATGGGAATATGAGGATTATGCACCTAAGAATGCACCTAAGGAGGGCTGGCTTACAGCAGGAAGCGGAAGAGTTAATATTATTGGACGTCCTATCGGAGAAGCTGCTTACACACAGGTTGCACTAGAGGAATGCGATAAACCAAGAATCGCTGTTAAGCCTGTATATCAGCAGGGAAAGCATTCTCCATCCGCCTGGAAGATGACTGAGGCACTGGAAAGCTGGTCCTGGAGTGGCTGTAATGGATACCCGGCTAAGGTAGAAGTATATGCCAGAGCGGCAATGGTAGAGCTGTATATCAATGATGCATATGTTGGTAAAAAGAAGCTTAAAAATACCTGTAATACTGTGTTTAATACCAAATACCAGGATGGAACAATTATGGTTAAGGCATATGACGAGGCCGGCAGAATGATTGGTGTTAATTCCATGAAAACTGCGGGGCAGAGTACAACATTGACCTGCATACCTGAGGAGGCAACAGTTAAGGACAATGGACTTGTTTTCATTCCATTGCAGTATACTGACAGACATGGAATATTAAAGCCTATGGAAAAACATCGTATTACGGTTACAGAGGTTAAAGGTGGAAGTCTTATAGGACTTGGCAATGCCTGCCCATATAATCCGGAGGGCTACCGTAAAAGCAGTGTGTCCACTTATTATGGTGAGGCACTTGCGGTTATACAGGCCAAAGGAAGCAGTGACGTTGTTGTAACACTTAAGGATGACCTGGGAGAATACACAGTAACCATTCCTAATACAAAATAAGAGTATAGATTAAGTGCCGGGATATCTGTGAATCCCGGCACTTTGTTAGTTATTCTGAGTCAGATATACACCGTATTTTTGCCAGGAGTAGTGACGCTTATAGATGTCAATATAGTTGGCAGGTACATATATGAGAAAGTCAGCTCCGCCCATCAGCTCAGAACCGATAGTGTAGTTGGAGGGCTCTCCTGTAAGAATCAGTTTTTTCAAGCTGATACAACCCTTGAACATATTATCATATAAAATATCTATATTAGGCTGTATTGTAAGCTCACGTAGACGGATATTGCCTGTAAAAATGCTATCTGTAATTCCTGTAACGGGTTCGTCCATGTAGCTTACAGGAATAACCAGTGCTGCTGCAGCTTCGCCGGTCTCGCTAAGCCCCGTAATGCTCCAGCCGGATTTGGTATGCTCATAGGTAAAGCAATCTGCACAGGAGTTATCACCCTGGGCTGTTGCAGCAGGAGTCTGTGGAATGGCAGGGAGCTCAATAGCTGTAACAGAGGTATCCTTAAACAGAACCTTAAGGTCTTCAATTAGCTGTTTGGTAAAAACAATTGCGCCACTGCTGTTAAGATGAAAGTTGGTATCATAGAACCATCCGCTTTCCATTATTGAAGAATGGGGATTGCCAATAATTGGAAAATCAAGCTGGCTGTCAATGTAGCTGTAGTAGGAATCAATCTTTGAGATTGTTGTATCAGCTGCGAGGGCCTGCCTGTTCATGGCAGGAAAATGATAGTATACTAAGCCTCCCTTTTCGGTAACATAGGCTGCAAAATCATTTAATTCATCTATAAACTCATCTGTAATTATATCATTGGAAAAGGTAATTGTATCGTTAGGGTTATATCCGGTTGACATAATGTTGTATTCTCTGTCAGCATACTCAATATCACCATAGCTGTTAAATGAAGAACGGGCATAGATTCCCGGAGCGGCAGGACTTCCCTTTATGGTGTAGTACAGCTTACTGCCGGCATACTCCATAAATGCAGCTGCCAGTTTTTCATACCTTGAAGAATCCACCAGTCTGATTAATTCGCTGGAGCCATCTGCCGCCTGCCATACATCCTTTCCTGACATGTAGCAGGAAAGAGTCTGTGGACTTTGCTCAGGCATAAGAATATAGATGTCACCCTCGTGAACATTGACGCGGGCCCAGTCCAGCATAACCACTGTTCCCATATCTGCATACATCCCATAATCCACAATTTCATAGTCAGGAAAGCTCTCTTTAAGGAGCTGGCTTTTAACTGCAAAGGGGATACTGCTTCCCCCTACCAGAACAATTCTTTTACCCTCTGTTCCCTTAAGTCTTTCCAGCTTGTATTTCATTTCGCCCAGAAAGGTGTCATCATACTGTGTGGGGAGTCCCAGACCGGACACAAGGAGTATGGCGGCAAAAAGACAAAGCAGTATCGTCATTATAAAAGGAATTCTTATGAGTTTACGATTATCAGCTTTTAGCATAGGCTCCTCCATTAGAATTGAAAGTATATAAAGGCAGTTGCCCCATGGTCTGTAAGTACAAGGCAGCGGCATATTATTATGGCCAGAATAAGTATCATATATATAAGAGCAGTTTTGTGCTGCACCTTAGCGTGAGCCTCGTCGCTGCCAGTGGCAAGAGGCATAAGCCTGTCAATAAATGGCAGAAGAATTATAAGCGCTGCGGTAGTAATAAGCTCAAGCTGGCTGATACCGAGACCGGACATAAAATTACCAGGCAGGGGATTGACTGCAATTGAACGTATTATACCAAAGGCATCTGTAATACTGCCGGCACGAAAGAAAATCCATGCAAAGCATACAAGTAAGAAGGTAATTATTCTCCCGGGGATTTTGGATTTGGAGCTTAACTGCCTGCCCCTTAATATCAAAGTCTCTGCAGCAAGATATATTCCATGAAGACCTCCCCACACAATGAAGGTCAGGCTGGCTCCGTGCCATAGACCACTGACAAGAAAGGTTATAATTATGTTAATGCATTGTCGGACAAGACCCTTATGGCTTCCACCAAGGGGGATATAAAGATAGTCTGTGAACCACCGGGTAAGACTTATATGCCAGCGTCTCCAGAAATCTCTGATTGTAACAGCCCGGTAAGGCTCGTTGAAATTGGTGGTAAGCTTAATTCCCATCAGACGTCCGCAGCCAAGGGCAATATCAGAATAGCCGGAGAAATCACAGTATATCTGAACAGCAAAAAGAACGGTTGCCACTGCAAGTGCCATACCTCCGGCAGAGCCTGGATTATTATAGGCGTTGTCAACGTAACCTGCAATAAAGTCTGCAATCAGAAGCTTTTTGGCATAGCCGCGAAGCAGCAGCCTCATACCCTGAGAAAGGTCATGTCTATTGGGATTAAGTGAAGCCTTAAGCTGTGGCAGCAAATCCCCTGGACGCTCAATGGGACCGGCAACAAGCTGAGGGAAAAATACTACAAAAAGTCCATAGAAGCCTATATTTTTCTCAGCAGTTATTTTTCCATAATATACGTCGAAAACATAGGACATTGTCTGAAATACATAAAAGGATATTCCCATTGGAAGAATAATATCAAATCCCTTAAAATCAGCGTTAGCTCCAAAAAGTCTGGAAAGAGCAAATATGCCTCCAACAGCAAAATTAAAGTATTTGAATATGAATAAAATTCCAAGGCATATGCACATTGTAAGAATCAGTGCAGGCCGGCGCTGTTTTTTGCTGCCCTTACTACTCATGTATCGGGCAGCAGCATATGATACAGCTGTTGTAATAAAGATAAGTATTAAAAGTCTCCAGTCATAATAGGCGTAGAACAAATATGATGCGGCAAGCAGCAGCGGCATACGAAGTCTGTGTGGAAGCTGTCTGTAGAGCAGCAGTACAGCAGGCAGAAATACGAAGAATATCGGAGTAGTAAAGCTCATGGACGTTCCTCCTTCCACATTCCGGCAGCACATATAAGTGCCAGAATTATAAGTATAAGCAGCAGCTCTCCAAGTGGCAGACCATAGAACAGACCTGTAGTGAGAAGCAGAATTACACCAATGCCGGCACCGACAGCAAGTATGCCCTTACAGTGTTTAGCTGTTACTGCAAGAAGAGTGAGTATTATGTCTGCAGCCATGATAATAATTATGGCAGGATAGTGAAATAGAATAAGTGTCATTACAGGTCCTCCAGTGACTGGCGAAGATAGCCGATTATTTGCTCTGTATGTACAGCTACGCCGTTAGTGCTTAGATGATTGTCAGTTCCATAGAAATATACAGGAGCCATAAGTGAATCCTCAATCGGTGATATAACAGGTACAATAAGACTGCTGCGAAGCAGGGCGTCAAGTCTGGTAATGGAATCCCTGGTGCTGTCATCGGATATGCTGATTCGGCTTCTTGGTGAATAGGTAAAAAATACCCTGACGTCTTTTTCCATAAATGCTTCGTACACACTGTTAATACCCGCTATGTCAGAGTCGTGTACATAGCTGTCGTTGTAATAAGCACGTTTGATGCCAAAAGTTTTTTTAGCAGCATTATCGCCCCGGTAAAGTATATAATCACCATTAATATTATAGGAAGGAGTAATTGCTGCATTGCCATCCTCATCATAATCAGAGGGTGACTCATTGTAGGAGCCAGGTGTCATACCGGACCGTTCCTCATTATAGCTGGTAAAGGAATCGAATATTTTGCCAAATTCCGAACAGTCAATAGCAGTCAGCATATCATAATTAGCCTCCAGCATGCAGAAGGTCTCACAGTCAAAGCTATTGCTTCCACAGAACTGCATGTCAATGGCATCCAGCTCCGGAGAACTCAAAAGAATGTCTCCGGCCTTTACATAATTAAGAATAAGTCTTGCCTGAGGAAGCATATTGGAATATGCATATACTCCCATATTAATCACCTTATAATCAGGAAACGCAGTCTCAATTGCTACACTGTCATACCCAAAACGTGCAGAAGAACCACAGAACAGCACGATTTTGCTTCGTTCTTTCATGCTATAAAGATAATCCACCTTATCTGCAAGGGTGGCAAAATAGCTGCCACTGTATACAGGCTGATTAACAGCATTGATATGAATATCCCTTATCTGATATTGCTCAAAGGCATTGTCCGGAAAGCTTACAAGGTTATCATAGAAATATAAATCCTTAATAATTACGTTGCCAAAGGCTGAGGCAGTAATGCTTTGCATGGTTGGAGGCAGCGCAAGACATTCAATTATAAGGTCACCAAAGGCATAAGCGGCAATTCCTGTTACCGGGTATCCCTCTATATATGAAGGAATAACAATATTGCCTGAGCCTGTAAAACCTGTAATTGTAACCTCTCCCTGAGGGGTAATGATATACTTGAAATCTTCTGCCGGACTGCAGGCAAGATATTCAATATATAAATCAAGATTCGGTATTCCGCTGTGGTCAACTCTGCTTCCAAAGCCAATATGGGTTCCTGAACCATCCGGTAATGTGTTCCATCCAACAGGCAGCATTCCATCCTCCATATATTCAGGACTGTATGCAGGGGTGTTATAGCGTAGGTGTGGACTGGTCTCAGTTATGGTAAGATTATCAGTACCACTTCCGGCATGATATACTGTGGTATATGCAAGGTCAGTGGTAAGACGGATAACCGTAGAATATTTGATATGATTAAGGGTAATATTATAATAATCGTAGCTAAGGGATTCGCCGGTCATAGCAGATACTGTGTAATCGTCATAGTTAATTGTGGCGATACGCTGACCGTGAGGCACACCAACAGACAGGCTCAGGCTATCCGACTGGTTAACCATGTATACCTGCTGGGGATAATATACAGATG
>CAYTWF010000005.1:33337-72007 GCA_964441705.1 uncultured Butyrivibrio sp. | reverse complement strand
TAGTTCTATACCACCAGAACCGTCCCCCTGGCCTTCCCTCCCTTTGGCTTCCCCCATCACCAGAATTTTGCCATACAGTTCCCATTTACCATGTATGCAATTACCACTCTGCCACTGCTTATAACAAGGTCGACTGCATCTGATTTGGAGCTTACATTTTCGCCAAGCTGATTCCAGGCCCCATTATACACCATTACTGATGTAACATTAGTGGATTGATTGGTCATGGCTACATATATCTTTCCTCCCGACGTCTCTATATCGCAGTCCTGAATCTGTCCAGAAGCAAGGCTTCCACCAAGCTGAACATAACTGCTGCCACTTAACGAATACACAGTGCAGCCCTTGCCCTGGTTATTGGAAGAGACTGCCAGATATATTTTGCCTCCATCCACTGTCATAGAGGTATTGTCCCCTGAACCCGGGCACGTCAATGCTGTGGCTGTCCCATTGGCAGTTTCGATGCGCCATGTCCCAATAGTGTAACCGCCGCCAGATGCATTTCTATATGCAATGTACAGACTGCCACCAGATGCTGTCATGGATATTCCCGTTGCACAGCCCTTTGTAAACCCAGAGCTTATTGTAGCTGCAGCAGAACCTGCATTGTATTTTGCCACGGAGGTGAGCTCGCTAATATTATCATTATAGACAACATACAAGCTGTCACCAGCAACGGCAATCGCACCACCATTAATGTATCCGTTAAAAACTGTACAGATTCCCGTTACATTTCCGCCGGAAACAGCACCAATTCGCAGGCTCACGCCACTGGTGTACAAAATATACTGCGCGCCCTTCCAGGTCAATGAATCATAAATTTCACCAACCTCGCCACTAAGAGCTGTGTTGCCCCACACACCGGTTCCTTCTGTACCAATTTTATACCCATCCCACTCAGTTTGATATGCAACAACAACCTTTCCGTTAATCTCGTTGGCACATAAGCCATACGCCCCGGCTCCAACATTTCCGCCGGCAAGACTGCTCCAGTATGAGGACGCCGCCATATTGTTAAACTCTACGTCACATGTAATTGAATTTCCAGCTGCGCTGCCAATGTTTTTTATAACAATTCCTGAATTGGTTCCGTCTGAAAACACCAATGCGTTGCTGCCAGAACCTGCCGATTGGTCCGAGGAGCCGTATGAGGTTCTTCCAGATTCAACACTGAAAAAAGACTGATTCATATCCCCCTGACGAAATACGTATATGGCATCCCTTCCTGCAGCGTTGCTAAGTCCTGCCACCCCGGTATTGACGCGGTATATTATCAGTCCACTGCCAGGTATTTTTACATCCAGCTCATTGCTGTAGCGTGCTCCCTGCTTTCGAAATTCTATAACAAAAAATTCCGTATCTGACATAGGTGATTTCAATATG
Source organism: uncultured Butyrivibrio sp. (assembly GCA_964441705.1). GTDB lineage: Bacteria > Bacillota > Clostridia > Lachnospirales > Lachnospiraceae > Eshraghiella. The sequence goes on along the minus strand of CAYTWF010000005.1, from coordinate 70,624 downwards.
TATGCCTGCTTGCCTGATGCAGACTGAGCGCTGCTTATTGTAACGCCTCTGGTAGTTGCTGTTAGAGTTCCCACCGATGTCCATCCGGAAATTGTGTATCTCATATACGCCAGCGGCATTGGAATAAAGGTAGTTGCATTGGCCATTATGTCCCACTGGCCTACCGGTGTTCCATTTCCATTGTAATAATACAAATCTGGGTATCCTATTGTATGTAAAAATTCATGACACACCACACCATAATTGCTTAGGTCCGAATCAAGTGCAGAGGCCGAATTAATCATGTTATAGTAATATATTTTTTTACCATTAATTCCTTCGCTTCCATCATACTGGGTCTTATGATTGTAAAACATGCTGCCAGAATCCTCCACCGCTTCATGTTCAACAATTATTGTGAGATTGTCAACCAGACCGTCATTGTTGCTGTCTACATTAATTGACTTATCAAGCTTAATCTGACTGATTACTGATTTTACCAACTGATATTCGCTGTCGGTATAAGGTATCCTATATGACGTGTATAAATTTTTTGAGCTGTTGTACTGAGGAAAAATATTGTTCACCTTAAATTTACCGTACGAAATTGTGTTAAGGTAGCTGGTTAGTGATTTGGGAAAAGATGTGTCATTCCAGGTCTGATATATTTTGCCGTTCATGCCCGCTACATAATTGTCTGAGACTGAATTGGTGAACTGGACAAACACAACTACGTTGGCAAAGCCTGACGTCTGCGACGCTACGCCCGCCCCATTATTGCTTGCAGTTGACTCAGGTGTAGTTGGTGCATTTGTTTTGTCCTGAGCAGTTTCCCTGTTGCCGGCGGTCTGTTTTTGACTGCCAGTCGTTTTTTTCTCTGTTGTATTTCTCTCTGTTGATTCTTTCGCAAGCTTGTCTATTGTTTCCTCGTAGTCAAAAACCTTGGTCTCTCCGTCCTCATCCACTTCAAAAATCCCAGTTACATTTCCCTGGGAATCAGTTTCTATCTCGTGACTATCATCGTTTGGAATAACAATCTTATTACCGTCCGAATCTGTGATAATGAGATTCTTAATATTACCCTGTTCGTCCGTTTCAACCTCATAAGAGGTCTCCGGTGAAGGGTCTTTGTCCTTGTTGGTATTGGAAATAATAAGCGGAACTGCGATTGCAGCGGCAATTATTACTGCGGCTGCGGCAACTATCAATTTTTTGGACCTGATAATAATTTTCATCCTAGAATCTCCCCATTCTGTGTGTATTACTCCGGTTCCTTTGTATAGCTTCATTATACAACACCTGGCGGGCTATGCCAAGTGGGGACGGTTCTGGTGGTATAACCCGCTAAACATCTGGGAAAACGGCTGTTGTCATTCTTCTTGCACCATCAATATCTCCTGCCTCCTCACATATCCCTGCCTTATTAAGCATTTCCAATGCTTTTCTTGCTCCAGTATGTCCACCATTTAGATAAATGACCTCACCGAAAGCCTTTTTTACATAATCTGTATATGTATTGCAGGTCAGAAAAGCATACTGTAATCGTTCCACAATAGTTTTTTCCAACTCGAAAGATGGTATATCATGGTTATTTTCACTTGTATTCCAGTGCTTAATCAGTCTGACCAAGGGTTTAATTGTATCCATATTATTGTTGTCACATTCTTCAATCAGTCTGTCATAGGATACTATATCTGCAAAATCCCACTCTCCCAGCTCATTAGGCATGTAATAACCGCTGTTAACACGAAATGCAGGGATTAGTTCAAACAGTCCATGGTCCAGGTTAAGTACAACTGAATGATTCGATTGGTAGGTCTGCACCGGACTGTAAAAATACTGTGCGAACCAACCCATTTTTTTGACAAACGTTTCCACATCCTCAAGATATGGATTCTCGAACACAATCATTATGTCTATATCCGAGGTTCTGTCTGCGCGCCTTGGCAAGGCGGTGTTCCTGCTGTAGGAACCAATCAACAGCTTTGCCTCTGGTCCTTTTCCAAAATAGAGGTCAATTTGTTTCAAAATTGTATCAATTGTCCATTTAATTCTGCACCGCTCCCCTGATGCCGGCTCCAGTTTTTTCCCCAAAGTCATGAGATATGTATCAATAGCCGATGCCATAGGCCGCCTCCTTTATAATAATTTTTCAGAATTATTATACATTTGTTGCAAATGCAAATGACTATGAATCGTTCGACATATTATCCCATATTTTGAGAGTTTTTAGAGGTGGCGAAGCCAAGTGGGGACGGTTCTGGTGGTATAGTTCTATACCACCAGAACCGTCCCCACTTGGCTTCGCCCTGACTTTAATTCAGTATCTTATCATCATACAGCTTTGATGTTTTTTCCAGTTCTTTATTGAGCTTGTCAGGCCCCAGCAGCTCCACCAGCGTTGCCTCGTCGGAATACAGATTGGTTCCCAGCCCCAGCCTGTCGCCCTCAATTGAACAGCCCATGGCCGCAAGTGTGGTTGGAAAGAGGTCCATTCTCGTATACACACGATTTTGTCCCTCCTGCTGGGCTTGCGTATCTGAGTTGATAATTACAGCATATGACTGACGTTCATACTCCCCATCCGCATACCATGAATTCACTGCGGTAGCCATATTGTTATGGTCACCGGCTATCACAATAACCGTATCATCATAAAAATCCTGAGCCTGAATCCACGCAACGAATTGCCCCAGCTGGGCATCAGAGCAGGTAATTACATTCTGCAGCTGACTTCCATGTGTGTGTCCGCAAAGGTGGCATTCATATCCATTAGGAAAATGCGTGTCCGCGGTCAGCATGGTGAAATTAAAAGGTTCATCCTTGGCCGCCAGATTAGTTATCTCCTCCTTCGCATACTCGAAGAGCTTTTCATCCTCAAAACCCCACCACTCATAGTAATCCTTGGCAATTTTGCCACGATTTCTCGCAGTGAACAGGTCATAGATGTAATAGTCCCCATGCTGGTTAAAATAATTACTGCGTCCGCCAAAGTCTGAATCCGAACCCATCATAATCATCTGGTTGTAGCCGTTGGCATCCAGCAGTTCCCCAAGAGAGGTGACCCCCGGGAGAAAAGAAGAGTAATGCCCGTAGGAATTCTCAGAAATTGGAATGCTTAACGGAATACCAGAGGTCTGGGCAACCATACCGGCAACAGTCCAGGTAGTATTGGCCATATCAGTACAGCCATTAAGCATACCCTCTGATGCAAAGCACTGGTTATCAAGTGCAAGCTGGGTCAGATTGGGAATCAAATTGTCACCCATTGCGCCGCCAACTTCCACAGAAGCATAGGTATCCTCCATGGACTCGCAGAAAATATATATCAGGTTCTTTTTCTTCTCAGGAAAAGTAATATCAACAGAGGAGGCATCAACATAATAATCCTCATATACAGTAGACGGATGTCTCATGTCATAAATGTATTCCCCAATATCAAAGGTCACCCAGCCATAGACAATGCAGCCCACCATGTGAGCCGCCGCCAGCCCGATTGTCAATCGCCTAAGCACCCCTGGAAGGTTAAAATATTGTTTTTTCCCAGGCTTCCTGCGCCTGATTCCCTCTGGTCTCTTGATGCCAATAACACCAATTACAATCAGTGATGCCAGAACAATCAATGTAAAGGCAAGGGAGGTCCACACGTAGCCACCGATGAAATCCGATATTACAGTACTGCCGGTACCACTAAGAGGCACCTTCAGATGAAAAATAATCTGGGCAAAGGGCACCTTGCCATATTCTCCAAGGGACCAGTATACCGCGTACCACAAAAGTCTCCCGGCAAAAAACAATATAAACGTCAATACAATATACAAAATATTTTTGAACTTAACACCCATGCTGTCCACATCTCCTAAATACTTAAAAGTGAATACTCCTCCAGATTCCATACCTTTTCAACCACATCCGAATAGAACTCCGGCTCGTGGCATACAAGAAGTATTGCACCCTTATATTCCTTAAGTGCTCTTTTGAGCTCATCCTTAGCATCCACGTCCAGATGGTTGGTAGGCTCATCCAGCAGCAGAATGTTGGTCTCAATATTAATCAGCTTGCAAAGCCTTACCTTAGCCTGCTCGCCGCCACTTAAAACCCGGCATTTGCTCTCAATATGGTCGGTTGTGAGACCACATTTAGCCAGGGCAGAACGCACCTCATACTGAGTCATGGACGGAAATTCCTGCCAGATTTCTTCAATGCAGGTGTTGTCACTTGCCTTGATTTCCTGCTCAAAATAACCCTTATACAGATAATCACCAAGATGAGCCTTGCCGGAAATTGGCTTAATAAGCCCAAGAACACTTTTAAGGAAGGTAGTTTTACCAATACCATTCGTTCCGGTGATTGCTATTTTCTCGCCACGCTCCATACGCAGATTGATTGGACGGGAAAGAGGCTTGGACTTGTCATATCCGATTACCAGGTCATCCGTTTCAAAGATAACCTTTCCGGCGGCACGCGCCTCCTTAAAATTAAATTCAGGCTTTGGCTTCTCCCTTGCCAGCTCAATAACATCCATTTTATCCAGTTTTTTCTGTCTGGACATAGCCATGTTACGGGTTGCAACACGGGATTTGTTTCTGGCAACAAAATCCTTAAGCTGGTCAATCTCCTGCTGCTGACGCTTATATGCCGCCTCAAGCTGGGATTTTTTGACCTCATAGACCTCAAGAAACTTATTGTAATCACCGACATAGCGGGTAAGTGCCTGATTCTCCATGTGATATATTATGTTAACCACGCTGTTAAGAAAATCCATATCGTGGGATATTAGTATAAAAGCATTCTCGTAATCTAAAAGATAACGGCGCAGCCACTCAATATGATTCTCATCCAGGTAGTTGGTTGGCTCATCCAGCAGCAGAATGTCCGGCTTCTCCAAAAGCAGCTTGGCTAGCAGCACCTTGGTACGCTGTCCGCCGCTAAGTTCAGTAACATCCTTATCAAGTCCCAGTTCAAGAAGTCCAAAGGCTCTGGCAATCTCCTCCACCTTGGCATCTATTATATAGAAATCATGGTTGGTCAGAATGTCCTGAATTGTCCCGGACTCCTCCATCATCTTTTCCATTTCCTCAGGGTCGGCCTCTGCCATTGCCTCAAAAATACTGGTCATTCGCTCTTCCATCTCATACAGATATGCAAATGCCGAGCGCAGCACGTCCACGATTGTCATTCCGGCTTCAAGTACAGTGTGCTGGTCCAGATAACCGACTCTCACATTTTTAGCCCATTCAACCTTACCCTCATCTGGCATAAGTCTGCCGGTTACTATATTCATAAAAGTGGACTTGCCCTCGCCGTTTGCTCCGATAAGTCCAATGTGCTCTCCCTTCAGCAGTCGAAAGGAAACATCACTAAATATGGCTCTGTCGCCAAATCCATGGCTCAGGTTCTCTACATTTAAAATCATTAATCATAACTCCTTCTATATTATATACGCTATTGCTAACATTATAGCTAAAAATAACACATTCATCCCTGTGAACACAAGTATATATCTGCCTTTATTTTTTTCTGCTGCTCCATATAGACGATACGAAATCAGGCTTGCCATGGAGGCAATAAGTGTTCCAAGTCCTCCAATATTGGTTCCCACAAGGAGCCCGCCAACGTTGTCAGTGAAGCCGGATAAAAGAACGGCTGCAGGCACGTTACTGATTATCTGACTTGCGCCTGCTGACACCAGAATCTCGTTACCTGTAATTATTCTGGCAAGGTAATCGTGAACCGCCGGAATCTGTCTGACATTTCCAACGAATATAAAGAACATTACAAAGGTTAACAAAAGCATATAATCGGCCTTTGCCACCAGTCTCCAGTTAACCACACAGATTTCCACAATTGTAATGCCAAGCATAACACGATAATCCAGTATTTTGAGAACACAGGCAATACATACAAGCAAAAGAACAAGTATTACCGCCAGTCTCCAGCCGCCCTGAATTCTGACCTTTGCCTCATTGTCTGCCGCCTTAACGCGTCTGTCCACACCTGATGGTACAACCACCACTGCCACCACCAGCATTACAAGTGCCGCAATTGTGTAAGGAAGCAGCGTCGTAATAAATTCCTTTATTCCAATATTAAAGGTAGTATACAGGTACAGGTTCTGTGGATTCCCAATTGGCGTTACCATGCTGCCAAGATTGGCGGCTATGGTCTGAAGCACAAGAATATATATAATATGCTTTTCTCTGCCAATCCGATGAAGCAGTACTATTGTAAATGGAACAAAGGTAATCAGCGCCACATCATTGGTTATTACCATGCTCAGTACAAAACACAGCATGACCAGTATAAGCTCCAATGCCTTTACTGAATGAATGCTTCCTGTCATTATCTGAATCAGGCGGTCAAAAATACCTGCTGCCTTCATTCCGGCAACCACCACCATTAAACACCACAGCAATGCCAGTACACGGTAGTCCACATAGCCTGAATATTCTGCAGATGGATGAATCCAGAACATTGATATTACCGCGAGAATGGCGGCGGCACAAAATACAGCTTCTTTTTTAATAAAATTAATTATAACTCTCATCTTGCACTTCTCCTGAAAAGAACGTATCATACAATTATTAACGAAATGTGAGGTAACACATGCACGAATTATCCATAACTGAAAGCATACTTAATACCGCCCTGTCAGAGGCCAAGCGCAATAATGCGTCAAGGGTTGTTAAAATCAGCCTTACCATGGGGGAACTAAGCAGCGTTGTACCTGAATGTGTGCAGGAATATTTTGACCTTATAAGCGAGGACACCATAGCATACAAGGCTCTGCTGGTCTTTAATACCGTGCCCGCAATGATACACTGCAGTGCCTGTGGTACTGATTCACATATCAGGCATTACCGTCTCATGTGTCCTGCCTGCCAGAGCCAGCAAATCCAGATTATATCAGGTCAGGAATTCTATATTGATAATATCGAGATTGAATCAGAGGACTGATTATCTCTCCTTGAACATCTTTTTGTAGTTGCAAAAGAAGATAATTCCGCAGGTGGTAGCCGAAATAATATCAGAAACCGGCTCTGCCAGATATACGCCTTGAACCGAATTAAGAATTCGTGGAAGAATTATGGCAATAGGTGTAAGAAGAATTACCTTTCTAAGCAGGGCTATGAATAAAGATATTTTGGCCTTTCCAAGTGCCATGTAGGTCTGTTGGCACGTCATCTGAACTCCGAATATCAGAAATCCCACAAAAAATACGGGCATTATCTGTTCTATCAGCGCAATCAGCTGGGAATCGTTGGTAAACATTGCTCCATACACTCCCGGCATAAGCATAACCGTTATGGTTATAAGAGCAGCACCTCCTGTCATAATAACAAGAAGTCTTTTAAATGTGGATTTAACTCGTTTCATATTGCCTGCGCCGTAATTGTAGCTCATAATCGGCTGAACTCCCTGAGCGAAGCCCTGAACCGGGATGCATATCAGCTGTGATACGCTTTGCATTACAGTGTAAGCGCCTACGTACAGGTCTCCACCATAATGCTTAAAGCCGCTGTTCATTACTACCGCAATAAGGCTTTCCGTGGACTGCATTATGAAAGGTGATACTCCCAGTGAGGCGATTGTTCCTATTATATGTCCCTCTGGGCGGATAGCCTGTATTTTCAACCGCAGGCTGGTCTTAGGTGAGGTCAGAAACTTAAGAATCCACAATGCACTTACCGCCTGTGATATAACGGTTGCAAGGGCTGCGCCTTGTACTCCCATGTGAAGTCCATATATGAATACCGGGTCGAGACCAATGTTAATAACCGCACCAATAATTACTGACAGCATAGCTATTGCCGCCTTGCCCTGGGCCGTTATGAACAGGTTAAGTCCCAGAGATATCTGTACAAATACTGTTCCAGCAAGGTATATGGAAAGATACCTGTTGGCATATACAAAGGTTGCATCACTGGCACCAAACAGATAGAGAAAGGGTTCTTTTATTATGTAAAAAATCAGGGTTAAGGCTACTGAGAATACGATTATCAGGAAAAAAGCATTCCCCAGAATCTTCTCTGCCCTTGCCTTGTCCTTCTTGCCCATTGACATGGCGGCAAGTGGTGCGCCTCCTGCTCCTGCAAAGCTGGCAAAGGATGCCACCAGCATAATTACCGGAGCGGCAAGTCCGATTCCTGTGAGAGCGTCTGCCCCTGCACCCTGAATGTGTCCAATATAGATTCTGTCTACGATATTATATAAAAGATTAATTAGCTGGGCAACCATGGCAGGAATTCCCATGCTTAGCATCAGCCTGCCAATTGGTCTGGTTCCCAGAGCTGTCTCTGAATTACTGTTCATAAATATTCTCCGTTCATGTTATGAAAGATATCTTAACACTATTAGCGGCTTTAGGCTACACCCAATGTTCAGATTTTTTCACAAAAACGGCACACTGGTATCATTACCTCCACACAAATTTCTTATATTATCTGAGCATAGCATGAAAATAATCATGGAAAGGATGATATATATGAAAAAAATAATACCGATAATAATCGCAGGCTGTGTGGGAGTAGCTCTTGTATTTACCGGAATATATGCTCTTCTGCATAAAAATACCAGTAATACCACAAGCTCTTCCACAAACTCCGGTCAAAGCACCATTACCGACAGCTCCGACTCCGATTCTGACTCAAATTCCACAGTTACTGCTGGAACAGCTGATATCAGCAGCTTTGTCACAATAAAGGACAATGATACAACAACAGATTATGATGATTCTCAGGCTGTTCACATTGACTGTGATGGTGACTCCATAGATTGTGACAGCTCCTCTGTTACTGTAGACTCAGGTGTAATTACAATTACCCTGGAGGGTGTATATGTATTCACAGGCACACTTGATGATGGTCAGATTCTCGTTAATGCAGGAGACTCTGATAAGGTTCGTCTTATTTTTAACAACTTCAGTATCAGCTGCAGTGACAGTGCTCCTGTATATGCTGCTGCCGGGGACAAGGTAATTATAACTCTTGTAGAAAACACAGTTAATTCTGTTACAGATGCATCTGAATATGTATATCCGGACGATACAACTGACGAGCCAAGCGCCGCTATTTTTGCCAAAACAGACCTTACAATCAACGGCACCGGCAGTCTTACCGTTAAAGGTAATTACAATAATGGCATTACCTCTAAGGATGATTTGAAAATTGTTGGTGGTACAATTGTAGTTGATGCAGTCAATAATGGTCTTAAGGGAAAGGATTCTGTAACAATTACTTCCTGTGACATAACTATCACAAGCGGTGGCGACGGCATCAAGTCAACTAATGACACAGAAGCTGATAAGGGCTATATTCACATAATTGACGGAACGATTACCATTAACGCAGACAGCGATGGCATACAGGGACAAAATACTGTTGTCATTGAGAATGGTACAATTGACATTACTACCGGCGGTGGTGCTGCCAATGCCCAGGCTCATACAGAGAGCATGAATGACTGGGGCGGAAGGTGGGATTCCTCTGATACCAGTGATACTGATGATGGCACTGTAAGCACAAAGGGTATTAAAAGTGCTACTGACCTGTATATCTACAACGGAAACATTACTCTTGACTGCGTTGATGACACAATTCATTCCAATGCCAATATTACCATTAATAGTGGGGATATTACTGCAGCCAGTGGTGATGATGGAATTCATGCCGATTCAACAATTACAATTAATAACGGTACAATTGACATAACCAAGAGCTACGAGGGTATAGAAAGTGCATCAATTACCATTAATGACGGCAATGTATCTGTCATATCCTCCGATGATGGTATCAACGGTTCTGACGGTTCCGGGACATCAATGGCACCTATGGGTGGCTCAGGCTCTGCTGCCTTTACTGTTAATGGCGGTGTATTATATGTCAATGCCGGTGGCGATGGCCTTGATTCAAATGGCTCCATAACCATTACCGATGGCGTGGTAGTTGTTGATGGTCCAACTGACAGCGGAAATGGTGGTGTGGACTACGATACATCATTTACTGTTTCCGGAGGTTATCTCATGGTTGCAGGTTCCAGTGGAATGGCACAAAATATCTCCTCCGATTCTACTCAGTGTGGCGACCTTGTTGGACTTAGCGGTGTAACTGCCGGTGATATGATTACTATTACTGATTCCAAGGGCAATGTAATTCTAAGCTATACACCGCGAAAGAGCTTCAACTGCCTGAATATCTCCAGTCCTGACCTTGTTGAGGGTGAAACCTACACCATATATCAGGGAGGCACTCTTAATGGCAGTACTGAACTTGGTGCCGGATTATATACCGGTGGAACAATCTCTGGCGGAACCCAGCTTGATTCCTTTGAGCAGTCCTCCATCGCATCCTCCAGTGGAAGCACTGGCGGCATGGGCGGCAATGGCGGTATGGGCGGCAATGGCGACATGGGCGGCAATGGCGACATGGGCGGCGGCAACGGCTGGGGCGGCAACGGTGGTATGGGTGGTGGCCGTTTCTAGCAGACTGTTATATTTTAACTGATAAAAGTCCTTCACAGCTATTTTTACTTAGCCGTGAAGGACCTTTTTTAATTTTCCATTTGTTTGCCCATAAATAAGGCTGCTGTACCTGCCAGCTTTTGTTCGGTTTCTCCAAAATGCGTTTTAGGCTCTCTGGTGGTTATTATAACTGCTCCAATTGCATCCCCTTCGCATATAATTGGTGCAATAGTCTGTGCCTGAAATTCCTCTTCACCATTGATAACCGGAATGAATTTGCGTTCCTCCCTGGATGCAGACATTGCTGTACGTTCTTCTATTACTGTCTCAAGCTGTGGGCTTATTGCTTTCATTATTATATCTTTTCTGGCGCCTCCGGACACTGCAATAATCTGGTCCCTGTCGGCAATACATATTACATGTCCTGTGGTCTGAGCCAGTGCCTCTGCATATTGCTTGGCAAATTCACCCAGTTCACCTATTGGGGAATATTTTTTCAGGATAATCTCTCCCTCACTGCTGGTAAATATTTCAAGAGGGTCACCTTCACGGATTCTTAGTGTACGACGGATTTCTTTGGGTACGACAACGCGGCCAAGGTCATCAATGCGGCGTACAATGCCTGTTGCTTTCATATATAAAATACCTCCATTTACTAGACTTTTCCGTTTCTGGAAATAGTATCTGTAAATGGAGGAATTTTATACCTTTTCATTATATATCATTTTGCTTTGTATATATTTCACCTCTTTCACTTAATAATTTATCAAAGTCACTTTCATACAATTGATCTTGAATCAGCCGATATTTTTCAAATTCGCTTGCCCGAATCTCACGAATTTCATCTAGTAAATGATCAAAATATTCCTCATCAAAAATCTGTCCATTCTCTAATCTTTTCTTATCAAGAACATATCCCTGTATCGTAAAAGTCTTTAAAACCCTAGTTGCCCATTGCCTAAACTGAGTTGCACGAATGGAATTCACCCTGTAGCCGACTGAAATAATAGCATCAAGATTATAAAACATGGTTGGGTAATTTTTTCCGTCAGAAGCAGTTGCCGAGGATTTCTCGGTAACTGCTTCTTTATTAAGCTCGCCCTCTTTAAATATATTTTTCAAATGAAATCCAATGTTATCTGTTGAACAATCAAACAGTTGAGCCATTGCCTTTTGTGTAAGCCAAACAGTTTCATCATGAGCTTTTACTTCAATCCCTTCTTCTCCTGCCTGTTTTGTAAAGACAAGAAAATCTGTTGTACTATTTCTGACTTGTACTTTTTTATTCTTCATTCAATGTCCTTTCTTTGTACCACACATCCGTTACAATTCTTTCTTCCCCGGGTTCAATCTTTAAAAGACTTTGTCCGGTCAGGGATATTGGTTCCTCGCAGCCCACTGCCTGCAGCACAACAAAGTGTGTGCACAATATCTGTCCGTCAATCTCCATCATGTTCATGGGGTCATAGCCAATTATCTCCATTTCGCCCTTCATATGCTTCACAGTTTTTTTCTGGAATTCTTTAACCATATTTCTCTTCTGCTCCACGTATTCAGAATATATTTCATTAAAATAATCCGCAGAATTGTATTCAGTCAGTGTTTTTTGATTATTTAATTTGCAAAGCTGGAATACTGTCCTCGATTCCACTCCAAGCAAATGAAAAAATCCGGTATTTTCCCCATGTTCCTCAAGGTCTTTTAAAATCAGGCACATAAGACTTCCCGTATCATACGCCATCTTTCTGGTATCAAAATAAGCGCTGCTCACCTCTGACAGTCTCTTGTAAACCTCCGAAAGTCTCTCAAGATACTTGTCCACTGACAGCTGTCTTAAAGCCATGGTTCCTGCATATTCTGCCATACCCTCTATTGTCTCAGCTTTATATTCCTCTATAATCTCACTTCCGGAAATTTGCTGCCGATACTTTCTAATCTGAATAAATTGGTTAAAATATTCAATTTTATCCTTTATGTTCTGGGATTGTGCAGCCATGATAAGCTGCTGGTTCTCCTGATATTTAAGATTATATCTTACTGCGGATGCATCCTTTGCATACATTAAGGCAATGTCATCCGGAAATCTGTTCTCACCGCAGTTCTCCTGATACACATGAAACATTTCATGCACCAGATTAGACGTCAGAATATCCCAATCCTCCATATCAGCTTCCTGTATATGCCAGATTGCAATATATCTGCCCTTATATTGAATTGATGTATTCCCACGAAAATCCGAATCAAGTGGATAGTATTCTCCGCCTAGAAAAAATTGTTCGTCATCATACAAAGCAAACTCACATTGGGAAAAGCCCTTCCAGATTGCATCCAAGTCCAATTGTTCTAAACGCCGGGATATTTGCTCATATATCTTCTGCATTTTCTCTCCTTTTCGTCACCTGTTTATGTCATCCACCATTCTTCTGATATATTCAATAACCTCCATATCAACTGGCTCCAATGGCATATAATCTGTTGACGGAACGTAGGTGTTGTCTGTCATCCTTACGTCCATAATGGCAGATGCCCACATAGCCGCAAGTGCATAGCGTCCATACAGATAATTCATATGAAAACCATCTCTGCATATTGACCTTGTGCCGCTAAAATACTTTGATTCACGCAGCTGCTGGATAAGCTCTCCACTTGGAATCAAAGGCAGCCTGTACTTATCAGCCATTGCATGATATGCGCTGCACACTCTGTTGTACATTTCCTGCTGGTCCCTGTTATATCTCATGAAGCAGCCGTGAGTACTGTCTTTTTCATATGCCCAGGTCTCATTAAAATATATTGTCGCACCCGGTGCATTCTCATGAAGGTAATCAAGCAAAAGAGGGAGAAACGGTTCATAGGTGTTCTCCCACCCACTGTCATGACTGGCCTGGTGCGTAACAATAGCATCCCAGCTTGTCTCCTTCATCATGTCGTTGATTGACACATTCCTGTCAGTCTTCACACCATTAATCTGGAACATATAATCTCTGCAGTTCTCTTCTATATTCTTCCAATGTCTCTCCAACGGACAGCCACCAATATACAGATTAACCACCTGATTCTCTACGCCTGCTGCTTCACCAATCTGATGAAGATAATATGTTGCATCCTCTGAAAAGCTGTTTCCTATTGCAAGTATTTTTTTCATGATTTATTTCTCCTGTTGAAAGTATGTTATTATTGCCTTATTTTTACCACTGTTCTTCGCACTGTACAGTGCCTTGTCGCTTGAATAATATATGCTGTCAAAATCAGTCTTTTCACCACGATATATTGTGCAGCCAATACTTAGTCCGACACTGGTACAGGCCTTATCCGACGTAAAAATACATTCAGCTGCATGTATCATATCCTCAAACCTGTTCCTGCAAAGCTGTTCATCCGTAAGCTTCGGCGCATATATAGCAAACTCATCACCGCCAAGCCTGAACACTACATCCTCAGGACGATATATTGCCTTAAGAATACGCGCAATCTCACAGATTGCTTCGTCTCCAACCTTGTGTCCATATGAATCATTAACAATTTTGAAATCATCTATATCAAGAATTACAAAGCTTCCTGTCTCATGCTGCTCAATCGCTCTTCGTACGCGCTCTTCCCCAGCACCTCTATTGTAAAGTCCTGTGAGCTTGTCTCTCTCTGATTCATGCTGAAGCAGGCAGTAGTTCTCTGCGTTCTCCACCTGTCCCTTAAGCATAAAATAATTAACGCCCACGCTGATACACCAGAAAATAACCAAATCAAGTATATCTGCCATAAAGATATCTGGCTCCTTGGACAGATAGCTGCACACCGCAAAAAGAATTGCAATAGCAAGCATATACAGCAGGTTATTCACTGGCTTATCTATAATAAATAATGTCATTATACACATCAGAATGAATATTGTAATGGCCTGCTTGCCGGGGTCAAGAAATGTCCCCATAAGCACTCCGCCTACAAGAACCGGAGTAATAACAGCGTAGTATATCAGTTCAATGTGACGTGTCTGATGCCTGCTGCAGTACCTTGCAAGAAAAAACATTGCAAGCATGTAAGCAAACAGCATTCCATACTCTAAAATAAATTCAGTATATGACCTGAACACAACTCCCACTAACACCACTGCACCTGTAATAATAGCCCCACCCCTGGTCATTGCCTCAAAATTTCTGCAGTTGATTCTGTGAATTTCTTCCTGATATTGTCTTATTTTATTCGTCAGTGGCATTTTATCTGACAGCTTCATACAAAAACCCCTTTTTCCTTATCAACTATATTGCACTATTTTAATACAATTTGACAGTATTTTCAACTAAGCGTAAAATTATTATATCATTTTATTCAAAAAGCATTGCTTTACGGGGAGTGAATACCATGAACATTAATTTTAAAGGATATAATATTATTATTAAAAATGAAGAAACTGACGAAACAATATTAATGAGTAAGGTACTTGAAAGTAATATCGAGCTTAATATTGTCGAAGTAGCTGCTGTACCTGACATTGATATTTCCCAGCTTCGTATGCGCGTTCTCCTATATATGGATGGGCATACTGCATACACATATAACGGAACCTTCCGCAAATCTGCTAATCCAATGGTCTTTGCAATTGCATTATACAAAGGTAATGTCAAAACAGACCGTAAAAGTGAAAGATTCAATATTAATCTTGCCGCATCCATAGTTGAGCTTCGTGACCCCGCATATATGCAGCCCATAAGTGTATCCATACCTTGCACCATTATTGATATAAGCCGCAGCGGTGTACGTATTTCAATTAACTGCAATGCTCCCGTTAAGCTGGGCTACAGATTTGCAGTACACTTTACAATAAAAGATATTGCCAGAACCTATTACGGTAAAATAATACGTTTTATAAGTAAGGATGATAGTAGTGAAATATATGAATATGGCTGTGAACTACTGACAAAGCCAGAGTACTCTGCATAGAGCACTCTGGCTATAATTTACAACAACATTATTCTTCTTTTACTGTCAGTTCATCCAGTTTCTCTGTAATGTTCTTCATCGAATCCATAAAGTCTCTTACAAGATTAACATTGGTCTCACTCATTGCAGCTGCTTCCTGTGTACTTGCACTTATCTGCTCACTGCTTGATGAAAGTGTGCTTACGCTGTCAACAATACTATTATTGGCTTCCCTTGCATCCCTCATCATCCTAGTAACCTCAGTCATCTCCGCATACAGCTCATCGATAACCTTCTTAATATTGTTAAACTTGGAATTGGCTTCATCAGCAAATTCATTCTCTTTATTAGAAAGCTCTACATTATCTTCAACTCTGGTAACAACATCCTGCGCATCTGTTGCCAGCTCTCCAAGAATACTTGCTATATTCTCTGTAGCCTGCTTGGTCTGCTCTGCAAGATTACGAATCTCGTCAGCAACGACTGCAAAGCCTCTTCCTGCCTCACCTGCTCTGGCTGCCTCAATAGAAGCGTTAAGTGCAAGGAGATTGGTCTGACTTGATATGCTAAGGATAATATCAGTAATCTTCTTAACCTCTTCTGACTTGTCCTGCAAAAGAACTGCCGATGCCTTCATGGAAGCTCCTGATTCAATGGCGGTCTGTACATTCTGCATCAGCTCCTCCATGGACCTTGTTCCATCCTCGACAATCTCTCTGCTGTTATTGGTAAGCTCCATAATTGACTGAGTTTTGTTATTAGTACTGTCGATTACATCCTGAATAGAATGAGTCTGTTCTGTCTGTGATGCAACTGCCTCTGCATTGGAGGATACTCCAGATGCAATATCCTGCATGGACACATTCATTCCATTAGTTGCTTCCTGTATCTGCGCCAACATGTCCTCTGCCGCTTTAATCTCATCATCAATACCCTCAGCAACAAGAAGTATATTCTCTGAGATTTCCTTATTCCTGTCTGCAATTTCCCGTGTCTCTGTAATGGATTCTCTAAAGAATCTGATTACAAGTCTCACACCTGTTACTGCGCCAACTGCTGTAAGTATACTTATAATAGCCTCAACCATTATGCTTTCCATTACAAGTGTAAAATTATCAGCACCCATAACGATTGTAATTATTTTAACAATGTTGATAAGAACCAACACTCCACTCATAGCATAAACTGTTACTGCATCAAGTGACAGTACCATTACAACCAGCATCGGTATAATATACGGATATGTACTGTTGGAGCTGCTTGAGAAAAGCATTGCTACATATACAACCGTATATGCTATTGCAACATATCGTGTATATATCAACGAATCCTTCTTCATCAGATACAAAATAATTGAACCAATAATTCCTACTGCCGCCAATGCTAATGGTATATAGCTCCTTATAGGCGCCAAATCACTGGCAGCCAGCTGAGACGCGATGCCTCCACATATAAATACCGTAATAATGATGTGGATAACAAGTATCAGCTTGTTAGTTCTAAGTAAATGTTTTTCCTTCATTGTTGTAACCTCCCTGGCGTATGCATAACTGCATTTAGTTACTTTTACTATACGCCTAATGGTGTCAAAATACAACAAATATCGCTATTAACTCTATGCCAGAAAAGCAAGTATTGCAGACACCACAAGCATTGCCCCTGCTACAATAGTAAGATTAAGAAGCGGTATCCTTCCCTTCTCTCTTCTTGCTGTAACATAGGTATAATAATCCGGCAGCTTTTCCGATTTATCACGCTCAAATCGATGTCTTATTTTTTTCCCCAGATAGGAAAAGGAATCAAATCCGCCTCCATTGGAAGCAAAGCACAGCAGCATGGCACACAGCATAAGAATTCCACTGACAAAAAAACCATCACTGAACATTCTTACCAGCTGGCTGCTCTCGTCCATAACCATATACTCATATACAATTATTGCTGCAGCAATGATAAGTCCCACCGCTGCTGTGATTATATATCTTTTAATTTGCTTTTTCTTCATCAATTGCCTTTATTTCCTTCTCATACATGCCATACTCGGCACTGTTACAGCTTACATAATGACCTGGAAGAATCTCTTTAAGTTCAGGCTGCTCTGTACTGTAATCATGAACCTCATCGGGCTTATATACAATACGCTTTCTCTTTTTCTCAAAATGAGGGTCAGGGTAAGGTATCGCAGATAACAGTGACTTGGTGTATGGATGAAGTGGGTGACGGAACAGCTCCTCTGAATCTGCCAGCTCCACAATTTTACCAAAATACATAACTGCAATTCTGTCTGAAAAATATTTTACAACAGAAAGGTCATGGGCGATGAACATAATAGTCAGGTTCATCTGGTTACGCAGGTCATTAAGAAGATTAATTACCTGTGCCTGAATTGATACATCAAGAGCACTTATTGGCTCATCTGCAATAATCAGGTCGGGGTTCATAACAACTGCTCTTGCAATACCAATACGCTGTCTCTGTCCGCCTGAAAACTCATGTGGGTAACGGCTTGCATGCTCTCTTACAAGGCCAACTGTCTCAAGAATATTGTATACCTTTTCATCAATTTCCTTTTTATCCTTCATTCCTCTGATAACAAGGCCCTCAGAGATAATCTCCCTTACAGTCATACGGGGATTCAGAGAAGCAATTGGGTCCTGAAATATCATCTGAATGTCTGTAACAGACTTATGTCTGGCATTATCGTCCATTGCCTGCTTCATAAGCTTTTTCTGATTGGCGATCTCCGCCTTCAGCTCTTCTACGCGTGAAGCATCAGCTTTCTTCATCTCTTCCTTGCAGGCTGCAATGGCATCTGTGTAATCACGAAGACCGGAGCTTACTCTCTCGCCCTTAAAATACACATTACCGCCTGTTGGATTATACAGCTTAATAATTGAACGTCCTGTTGTAGTCTTGCCACAGCCCGACTCACCAACAAGTCCAAATACCTCGCCTCTTTTAATTTCAAAGCTTACTCCGTCAACAGCCTTAAAATCTTCCTTGCCTGATTTAAAATACTGGCGAAGGTTCTCAACCTTCAGCAGAGTCTCATTATTGTTCATTGTTCTCTCCCTCCAGTCTTTCATTAAGCTCCTTCATTCTTCTGATTCTGTCAGTAACAATTGCAGGCGGGTCAACCTTAGGTGCATTAGGATGTAAAAGCCATGTAGCTGCCTTATGTGTCTCGCTTACCTGGAAGAATGGTGGCTGCTCCTCATAATCAATTTCCATTGCATACTTATTACGTGCTGCAAACGCATCTCCCTTAGGTGGATGAATCATATTCGGAGGGGTACCAGGAATTGACATAAGTGTCTCCTTGGTATCAAGGTCAGGCATTGATGAAAGCAATGCCCATGTATATGGATGCTTTGGCTCATAGAAAATATCATCTACTGTACCATACTCAACAATCTTACCGGCATACATAACTGCAACCTCATCAGCAACATTGGCAACAACGCCAAGGTCATGTGTGATGAAAATAACAGTAAGCTGTCTTTTCTTCTTAAGCTCATCTATAAGCTCAAGTATCTGAGCCTGAATTGTAACATCAAGTGCAGTTGTAGGCTCATCACAAATAAGGATATCCGGATTAGCTGCAATTGCGATAGCAATTACGATACGCTGTCTCATACCGCCTGAGAATTCAAATGGGTACTGGTTAAATCTTTTCTCAGCTTCCTTAATTCCAACATCCTCCATAATCTTGATGGCCTGTTCACGAGCCTCCTGCTTGGAAACATGATGGTTCATAAGAACTGTCTGGTCAATCATATAATGTATGAAGCTCTCTGCCTTATCAGCTCCCTCAAGAACCTTGGCAAGACTGCTCTTAAATTCTTCCGGACATACATAATTCTTCTGTTCTTTAAGAAGTGTATCCTCAAATTCCTTTATCTGTCCCTCTGCACCGGTAATTCCCGCTGCAGCAAAAAGCTTATAAAGCTTCTTAATTCTCAAAGAGAATGCTTTTTTTGCATATTTACGGTTAGTCTTTGCATTCAGTAATGTAGCCTCAGTCATCTGCTTACCAATCTTCATGATTGGGTCAAGGCTTGACATTGGGTCCTGGAATATCATTGTAATTTTATTGCCACGAAGCTTGTTGAACTCTTCCTCTGGAAGATGGAGAAGGTCTTTATCATCATACATGATGCTTCCACCTTCAATTATGCTGTTAGGTGCCAGAATACCAAGCATTGCCTTGGCTGTAACTGACTTACCTGAACCAGACTCTCCAACTATTGCAAGTGTATGTCCTTTTTCCAGTGAAAAAGATATATCTCTTACCGCCTGCACATTTCCATTATTAGTTCTGAAGGAAATGGCAAGATTCTTAACATCTAATATTGTACTCATACCATTATCCTCCTATTCTTCCGAGCCACGAAGTGCCGGGTTAAATGCGTCTCTTAAGCCATTACCAAACAGGTTAAAGCATATAAGAAGTATTGCTATAAATACCGCAGGGAAAAATACACAGTGCGGATATGATGACAGTGTAGACTGTCCACTGCTTAACATTGCTCCAATACTTGTTACTGTGTCCGACTGAAGGTTAACAATTCCCAAATAGGAAAGTGTTGACTCAGAAATAATAACGCTAGGTATTGTAAGCACTGAAGCTGTAATAATATATCCAAGTCCGTTAGGAAGGATATGTCTGAATATAAGTCTTCTGTCCTTCGCGCCAAGGGTTCTGGCTGCCATTACATATTCCTGACCCTTGAAACGATACATCTGGGCACGTACGGTGCTTGATGTTCCAATCCAGCCGAAGAATACAAATGCAAACAGTAACGATGGTATAGCTCCCACCTTGCTTGCCAGATGTAACTGGAACAGTGAGAAAATAACCATTGTAGGAATCTCATATAAGAAATCCTTAATACGTTCAATAACAAGGTCAACAACTCCGCCATAATATCCTTCAATGGCACCAATAACAACACCAAGGAAAAGATTAATAGCAGATACTGCAATACTGAGTATAAGTGATAATCTTGCACCTGATGCAAGTCTTGCAAGAATATCGTATCCATTGGAATCTGCACCAAACAGGAAGGATGGTTCATATCCGTTCTGATATTCATACCATTCACTGTAAAGAATTCTTACATAGTACTGTGCACCATTATTGGTAAGCTTATACATAACGTTGCTGCCGCTTTCATCCTTAAGGTATATATCCTGAAAATTACCGCTTCTGTCACGGTCGGCAACACCCTTTTCATTAGTCAGGAACCATGCGTTAGCATCATTCTCAAAACCAATTGCAACGATTTTATTTGAATCTATAAGAGGATAGAAAAGCTGTACATCATTATCCTTCTCATACTGAACAGCATTCTCATACTGCTCGGCTGTCAGTGTCTTATATACAAAACCTACCTTAGCATAGGTATCAACAACAATCTTATGGGACTTACCGCCTCTTGCAGATGTGGTCTCAACCTCACCCTTGTCCTCTCTAACTGCACCAGGTATTCCCATATACATATCGTAGGTCTGCTGATTAACTGTCATAGTCTTGCAGCCATTCCAGAATCCCGTATTGGCCAACAGTGAATTCTTAGGCAATGCATATGCATAGTAGGCATCACGGTCACCAACCTTATACTTGGATACAAATGGTGTTATTATTGCAAACAAAAGTAAAATCAATATGATTATTCCACCAATAACAGAGCTTCTGTTCTTACGGAATCTTCTGAAAGCATCCTTAAAATATCCGACAGGCTCAGTTTCAAACTTCTGGTCATGAAGCTTCTCATCTTCCTGTACGAACTTGAATTTATCAGCCGGTATGTCCTTAATCTCATCAATATTCATTAGTCTTGCCTCCTCCCATTCGTATTCTTGGGTCAATGAATCCATAGCTTAAGTCAAAGACAAGACCTGCAACAAGGTCAATCATTGCATAGAACATTGCTGTTCCCATGAATACATTGTAATCTCTTGAGGTTATTGACAATATGAATACTCGTCCAATTCCCGGTACAGAGAATATCTGTTCAATAATAATTGAACCCATGATTACATATACAACGTCTGCCATAAAGCTTGGCATCAGTGGAACCATTGAATTACGGAAGGCATGCTTGAAAAGTGCCTGTCTTTTGGTAAGTCCCTTGGTTCTGGCAAGAAGCATATACTCACTTGTCATTGCCTCTGTAAGCTCAGCTCTTACATATCTCATATCTCCGGCAATAACACCGAAGGACAATGCGAGGATTGGCATAATAGCTGAACGGAACATCGGCCATGTAAAATAATCAGTTCCAGACTTCATAACAAGTGGAAGCCAGCCAAGCTTGAATCCAACAAGATACTGAAGAAGGAATGCATATATAAATGCAGGAACTGAGATAAAGAACATGATAAAAATATTAATTACATGGTCCTGCCATTTATTCTTAAAGTTAGCAGCAATAATTCCAAAGAATACTCCAAGTGGAATACTGATTACTACTGATACAAGGTTAACATAAAGTGTTGCCGGAAGCTTGGATGCTATATACTCTGTTACAGGCTGAAATGCAGTACCAACCTCTGTACAGAAGCCCCAGTCCCATTTAGTAAATACGTTCTTAAGAAAAATACCATACTGCACAAGCAGCGGCTTATTATATCCCCATGCCTCACGCATGGCCTCCATCTGTTTCTCATATCCGCCAAGTCCGGCATGAATATGATTAGGAAGCAGTCTGATAAGAATGAATAGAATCGTCATGATTGCAAATGCTGTAACGAGCATAAGACCGATTCGTTTAAATATATACTTCTTCATAGTAACTCCTTTTTCAATATATTCTATAGCTTAGTAATCCATATGAATCATAGGCGCACCCGCCACCCCCTGGCTGTGTCCATGATTCATATGGTTACATATATCTATAATCATTAACAAGGTAAGGCGTACATCGTACACCTTACCTGTGCTTAATGAATCATTCTTTATTATGCAGTTATCAACCTTTAGTACTCAAGCTGGTTGTTATTATCGCTGCAGTATTTTGCCCATGCATCATCATCATAATTATATGTCATGAATCTGAAACCACCAAAGGTCTCAAGATATGCTGCACTGAAGTCATAGGTAATATATTCAACCTTCTGTGAAAGGAGGTATGAACTACGGTCATTGTATACAGGAACTGTGTTGTACTGTGTAAGTACTGCACCTTCAACTGCTGCAAGTACCTGAAGTCTTATTGATGAATCAGACTGAGCCCACTGTCCATTACATAATTCATTATACCAGTCATAGTATGACATTGTATAATCCTTACCGTCAATGTTAGCAGTAAATGTCTGAGTTGCATCAAATCCATGCTCACCATCATTATATAAGGTCTCATCAACATAACACTGTGTAATTGAATATGGGTCATTATCTGAACCGCCCCATGCACTCCATATCATGTCTGCTGTTCCTGCTGCCATTGCTGCATAGTAATCATCTGTCTCTTTGATTTCAATTGATACTCTGCCTTCAAGAGATGTTCCCTTGGTAGCTGCTGTAATAGCATCATTTAAGAAGTTAACTGCATTCTGCTGTGAAGTAGAAGCTGTTGTAACATTGAATTCAAGTACAACCTTATCTGTTGCAGTAATATCTCCTGCTGCAAGAGCTGACTGATATGCTGACTCAAACAGTTCTGATGCCTCTGCTGAATTGTAGCCTGAAAGTGCATCATAATCGTCTGTATCATATACCTCACAGAGTACATCCTTGGCATAATCTGTGTCTCTGTATGTGAGGAAATCATTTACATCATATACATAAAGGCTGTTAAGCAGTCCAAATGCAGCATCACATGCTGGAACTACCTTCTGGCAGAACTCTGCTCGGTCAAAGCAAAGTGAGAATGCCTCTCTGAAATCCTTGTATGTTGCAATTGTCTTATTAACACCTGCTGTCTGACGTGACTCAAGAGCAGCCTTATCAGTATTGAATGATATCTTCCATGTATAGCTTGTTGGGCTGTATACAATGTAGTCACTTGCTTTGTATTTCTCAAGGTCATCTGCATTGAGGGAAATCTCATCCATGTTACCCTGTAAGAATAACTGAAGAGCTGTTGCATGCTCATCAATAATCTGATATACAATTCTTGTTGTCTGGTACTGACCATCAAATGCCTTGTCATTCCATCCATACCAGTTCTCGTTCTTTTCAATAGTAATCTGCTTATCCGGCTGCCATTCTGTCAGCTTATATGGACCAAATGAAGCATATGTGTCAACTGAAGTACCGTATGTAGTCTTGGTAACTCCGCCGGCATCCTTCTTGTTAGCTTCGTAAAGGTCTTCCTTAACAAGCCAGTTGGTGTTAGCAAATCCGTAGTATACAAGATACTCTGATGTTATTGGCTTAGAGAAAATCATTGTAAATGAAAGGTCATCATTCTTAACAAGACCAACCTTGTCCCAGTCAACCTTTTCCATTGTCTGCTTGTATGCACAGTACTCAAGGTATTCCTCGTCATATCCATCCATACCAAGGTTATAGTTAGCTGCTGCTACAAGAGCCTCAAGAGCTGTCTTAACCTCACCTGTTACCTGTACCCAGTCATTATCTCCCTGGAGTGCTGCAAGTGCAGCAAGTGTATCTGTTCCATCCTCTGCTGTAAATACCCCTGCATAGTCTGAACCCTCAGCATTAACGTTCTCCATGCTGTCTCCAAAGAATACTGTTACTTCTGATGTACTTGTGTAAATATTATCTCCATCAATTGGTGCATATTCCTCTGTCTCGGTATTATAGAAATCAATGTACTGATCCTTGCCGCCACAGTAATACTCATAAGCATTAGCAAGTGCATAGTTTCCTTCTGTGTAGCTTGTTGCTCTATAGTTAGACATGTCCGGGTTGAGCAGCTGCTGCATTGAGTAGATATATGAATCAGCATTAATTACTGTTCCATCATCCCACTTTAAGTCATCTCTTAAGTTAACCTTAATTGCATAGCCCTCTGTTGCATCTGCAGGTACACCATATGTGTCATTGCCGGCATAATCTGCGGTTACGTCCTCAGGACCTGTAGCTGCCATCTCGTTACAATATTCGTAATCCTTGTCCTCAGAGTAAATAATATCCCAGAATCCCTTCTGTGTGAGAACCATGATATTATTCTCCTGTGAAATCTCCCACTCATGTGGGTTAAGTGTGTGAACTGATGATGATGGTATATACGTGTTATATGTATAACTCTTGTCATCAGAACCAGCGTCTTTCTTCTTACAGCCTGCTAAAAGTCCAATAACCATAGCCAGTGAAAGAAGAACTACTAAAATTCTTTTTGCCTTTTTCATATGAAATATCTCCTTTTCTTTTATTGCGGTCTGAGCATTCTGTTCCGCTGGTGTCTTTTCTACCACAACGTTTTAACGTTGTAAAGCAAAAAATTGATAAAGTAAAAAGGAGCCAATGGCTAGTATTGTCCTCATTGACTCCGTTTTTCCCTATTAGCATTAATGTACTACTTTATTGCTGTTTTGTCTATTAGAAAATAAAGGATTTTTAATAAAAATTTAATAATTTTAACATTGAATGGTCATTTTTTATCGTTTATGAATCGTTCCAATGTGCCAAACAGAATTTCCTGGTCAATCGGTTTCGCTAAATGGGCATCCATTCCGCAGTTACGAGACTTCTCCACGTCCTCATCAAAGGCATTGGCTGTCATTGCAATAATTGGAATTGTTCTGCTTCCAGGCTTTTTAAGTCGCCTTATATTAGCAGCCGCTGTAAGTCCATCCATAACCGGCATTCTCACATCCATCAGTATTGCGCAAAAATATCCATCCGCGGCGCTCATGTAATTCTCTATCGCTTCAAGTCCGTTGGAGGCCGTCACTACGTTAAAATTTCTACGTTCCAGAATTCTTCTGGCAATCTCTGTATTAAGCGGATGGTCCTCTACAAGCAGAATATTCCTTCCTGTAAAATCATACTCAGGCTCCTTGATTTCCACAATCTTATCTTTTTTCTTGAGGAATATTTTTTCAAAAGCAGATACAACTGATGACTGGAAAAGCGGTTTTTCCATAAACATATCTACTCCGGCATTTCTTGCCTCCTGAGATATCTGCTGCCAGTCATAGGCTGTCATGATAATTATTGTAACATCCGGTCCTACAATCTTTCGAATCTCCCTTGTGGTCTCAATTCCATCCATATCGGGCATTTTCCAATCAATGAAAATTGTATCAAAATCATTTTTTTTCGTATTATATGCGCGAACCAGCTCAACTGCCTTTCTGCCGGAATCAACCCACTGTGCATCAATTCCCATTTGGGACAAAACCTTATGGGTAGTCTGGCATACAACAACATCATCATCTACAACAAGCGCATGGAGATTCTTCAGATTAAGTGATGTCAGCATTGTCTGTCTTACCACTGCATTGTCTGTGAGACCCAGTTTTACATATATTGTAAATTCCGTTCCGACTCCCTTAATGCTTCTTACGTCTATATGTCCGTTCATCATCTCAACCAGTCTTTTACTTATGGCAAGTCCTAGTCCGGTTCCATTAACTGTAGCTGTATAGCCTGTGCTTTCCTGGGAAAAGGCGTCAAACATATGAGGGATAAACTCCTCATCAATTCCAATTCCAGTATCGCTTACTGTAAACTTAATCGTAGCCTCACGGGTATTTTTCTCTACCTGTTCAATCATAAAGGTTACCTTGCCGCCTTCTGGTGTGAACTTAACTGCATTGCCGAGAATATTAATGAGTATCTGCTGCAGCTTGGTGGCATCTCCAATATATTCCAGCTCTGTAAAGCCATTGGCAATTGCATCATAATCAACGCCTTTGCCTGTTGCCTGAGTATAGATGATATTGTTAATTCCAGATATCAGCTTTTCAAAATGAATGACATCCTTATTAAGTGACAGACTGCCGCTTTCAATCCTTGACATATCCAGTATGTCATTAATCAGGGATAAAAGATATCGTGCGGACATTCCTATTTTGCTTATGGTGTCTTCCATAACATCAGGCTTGTTCACATCTGAGGACGCTAATGTGGATAGTCCTATAATGGCATTCATTGGTGTTCGTATTTCGTGACTCATTCTGGACAAGAAATCTGTTTTGGCTCTGTTGGCGTGTTCTGCGTCTGAAAGTGCCGCTCTGAGAATATCCTGCTGCTCCTGCTCGTAACGAACTGTCTCTGTAATATTGGATCTTGAAACAAGGATTTGGGTACGTTCTTCATCTATGTATGAATAGCTCATCTTATATGTGAGTATTCCCGTTTCCTCTTCAGATACAAGTCTTATAAGAATTTCATAATGATCTGCGCAAGTCAACTGTTTCTTTACATTATCAAAGCAGCCTTTTTCTCTGGCATTAATATAGTCCTCATCAGTATAAAATTGTGATTTAAATGAATCCACGAATTCTCTGACTGCTTCATCATAATTCTCATAGTAATGCTTTGGTGTGTATGGATTACGCGCATCACTGAGGCAATGAAATTCGCCTGTTATTGTGTTGGCAATTCCAACAAAATCATAATCTCTTACTGCCATGGCATTAAATGCTAGCTGCTTTAATTTATTAAGGTTGTCATCTGTATCCATTTTATACACCTTCCACAATATAAACTTTAAAAGCAATGTATCATCTACGTATATTTTATGCCTGTTCACAGTATTTTGCAAGAGCCAGGGGGGACAGTTCTGATGGTATAGTTTTGTGCCAGGGGGACGGTTCCAATAGCTAAACTTACAAGGCACAAAACTATACCACCAGAACCGTCCCCCTGGCTGGATACCCGCTAAAAAAAGAACCCCGCAGCACAGCCTACACAATGCCACAGGGTTCGATTCAGAGGTCGTATTCAATTATCCTTCAATTGCAATGTACTTATCGCCCTGAAGCTCCTGCTGGTCACGTTTTGGTATAGCCAGCTTCAGTATGCCGTCCTCAAAACGTGCTTTAATATCTTCATTGCGATACTGCTCTCCAACGTAATAGCTTCGTGAGCACTGTCCGCTGTAACGTTCCTTACGGATGTACTTGCCTTTCTTATCCTGAGAGTCCTTGTCAAGTCCCTTAGCAGCCTGAATGGTAAGATAGCCATTCTCAAGGGATACCTTGACTTCGTCCTTCTTAAATCCAGGGAGGTCAACGTCAATCTCATATCCGTTGTCTACATCCCTGACATCTGTCTTCATAATATTGGCAGCATTCTTACCGTAGAGCGGATTGCTCTTGCCGAAGAACTCCTTGTCAAAATCTCTTCCGAATGGAAAATCCATCCAGTCATCAAATAAATTTTCTCCAAAAATACTAGGCATCAACATAAGTCATTCCTCCATTCTAAATAAAAAATATTGATACTGCTCTTATATTTGGAAACTAAAGGAAGGATTGATTTCCTTTCCTTTGTTCTAATTGTGTTATAACACATATTGTTAGCACTGTCAATAGGTGAGTGCTAATTTTTTTAAATTACCTTGAATTTAACTTAGCAAATTCTATTTCAATCTAACATTTCATTTATTTGACTTCTATATCTTTCAATCATTTCAACTCTTCCAGACACTAATTGGGTAAACTTCTCTGCTCCGCGCTTTTTCTTAAACACAAGGTCAACCTTCTCTGATTTATCTTGATCTAGTTCATTTTTTTGTAGCAATGATTTCGGTCTACCTGCACTTGCATATCCAAGTGTGTGCGTACTATCTGCTGTTGCAAAAGCACATTCTACGCGATTCTTTTTAAAATTTTCCTGTGCAACTAACTCTTTTCCATACATCTGTAACATATCTGGAAGAACTTTAATCTTCTGTCTCACAGAACCTTTGACTGATTTCTCAGATTGATTCTTTTTCTCAAAATCAAAATCTTCTTCTGTAAGTGTTCCTTCATAGCACTTTTCAAAAAATTCTTTCGGAGTCATTTCTGTATGTACACCAATCAGATGCAGATAATTACCTTCATCTGCTTTTGCAACATAATACTGCTTCTCATGAAACGCTTTTGAGCAAATCAAATATTCGCAGTCAATAAAGTTCTCCTTATATAATTTAGCGCCATCAATCGCAGCCTTTTTCACCCGTTCCTTAAAACTCATTTCTACCATTTATCCTCCAAAACAAAATGAAGGAATGACTCTCGTCATTCCTCCACTGGTTTTTAGTAGTCATCTCTACACTCGAATGGGTTTAAGGTCTCCATTCCGACCACTCGATAGGGTTTTATGTCTCCCATCCGACATCATTCTTTGTATAATTATAATAACAAGTTACTTTTCCAAAGTCAATAGAGTTTCGCTTGTATTCTATATTATATGCAGTAGCGTTCAAATTATGTGAATGCTATTTTTTACATTACAAGTCCAATTACCATATAGTACAATTAATACTGAATCGGGGAGGATTTTTTATGTACACAATACTGCGAACAGAGATTAATTTAATTGCAATTATAATTCTGCTGATGCTCCATTTTAACAGGAAACGAAATGCTATTGTTATGCTTGATGACAGGCTGTTTCAGTTTCTCATTAATACTGCAGCTTTCTCAACCATAATAGACATGTTTACCTGGCTGATTGATGGACGGGGGTTTTCAGGAGCTCACGCATTGAATATGGGCAGCAATATGCTGTATTTTTTTACCTGCGTATTTCTTCCATATATATGGGTGCTGTTTGCTGAATACAGAATTACAGAGAGTGAAAGCTTATTTCGCCGACAGCGGACATTCTTTGCCATCCCGGTTATCGCCTTTACAATACTGCTTTTAACTACACCGTTTAATGGGTGGATTATATACGTTGATGAGAATAATATATATCATCGTGGACCCTTATATATGATACAGGTTGCTATTTCATTTCTGTATCTTTTATACCCAACCTTTCATGCCCTTAACAGGGCCAGAGGTTCTGCTTCCTATGAACGTTCCAAATGTCTGCATCTAGCAGGCTTTGTTATACTGCCTTTTACCGGAGCTGTAATACAGGTTCTGCACTACGGACTTCCGGTTGTATCAATCACTATGGTAGTTTCGATATTAATGATATTCATTAATGTTCAGAACCAGCAGATATCACTGGATTCGCTGACCAATATCAATAACCGCGGTCAGCTTAACCGTTACCTTGGTATCCGCTGCAACACCTATTCCGGCAGCAAAGACCTTTATCTCATTATTATGGACATAGACCATTTTAAGCACATTAATGACACCTACGGGCATAAAATGGGCGACCAGGTACTTATTAAAGTCGCCGCCATTCTCAAGCAGCTGTGCTTCCAATTTAAAGCTTTTCCTGCAAGATACGGCGGAGATGAGTTTGCTATTGTTGCGGAATGCTCTGAGAATGAGATTCTCAATATTCTTCAGGCTCTTAATCAGGAGATTGAACAATTGAACAATAGCCCTGATTCCATATTGAAGCTCTCCCTAAGTATCGGATATGCCAGATACGACAGCAATGATATATATACTATAGACCAGCTGATTGAGGCCGCTGATAATGAGATGTATATTCATAAAAAAGCCAGACATCAAGATACATCACTTGTCAGGTAGACAGGTGCTGCATCTGAATACTTGACTGATTCATATCATATATCAGCTGCAACAGCTTTTCCTTAGAAATATTTTCATCATTCTTAAACCAGTATGTTAGAATTCCAATTATCGCTGAAAGAAAATACTCCAGTCGATAATCAAGCTCTATGTTTTGCTCACCGCTTTCTTCAAGCTGCTCTTTCAGCTTTTCCTTTATGCCATTCTTTATTTTCCCCGCAAAAGCAGGGTCTCCTTTTTCGCCTAACAGAACCACATAATATTTTCTACTGTTGGAATAAAGCTTAATAAACATGTCAATAGGCTGTACATCAAGCTCAGAAGACGGTTTTAATGGCGGCAATTCCTCGATGTTCGGCAGAAGAGATTGTTCAAGCTGGTCCAGCACATCATATACATCTGCAAAATACTCATAAAAGGTACTCCTGTTATACCCCGCCTTCAAGGTAATATCTGCCACTGTTATTTTATCAATTCTTTTCTCGCAGTAAAGCATCCAAAAAGCATCTATAATATTCTGCCTTGTATTCGTTGTTACGTTCTTATATTTAGCCATGCAGCCTCCTTCAAAATCCAACACTTAGCATCATATCGTCGGTTGAACTAAATTTTACTTTAGTTATAATTACATTATACAACACACTGTTGGATTTTCAATTAGTTTAAGGAGACAAATAGATGAAAATAGTTGCAATTTTAGGAAGTCCTCATACAAAAGGTAATGGTTCCTTTGCATTGGACACACTTCTCTCTTCTGCAGAAAAAAAAGGCGCTGAATGCGTCAAATATGAGCTTAGCAAACTCAATATTCACAATTGCCTTGGATGTCGCAAATGTATTGAAAATGGCGGCTGCTGCGTATTAAAAGATGATTTTACAGAAATATTTGAGCAGATAAAAACTGCTGATTTGGTTATAATCAATTCACCGGTATACATTAACCAGGTTAATGGCTATACAAAAACCTTTTTGGACAGATGCTATCCACTGACCGACGAAAAACATAAGCCAAGATTTAGCCAAAGAAAGCTTGTGATGCTTTGGACCTATGGGGTTCCTATTCCTTTTATTTTCTCCAGATACATCAGAAGCACCAGTAAGTCATTAAAGGCAATGGGACTTATTATTAAAAAGAATATAATTATTCATGGATGTACAACAATATCCAAGGTTGAGAATGATACCAAGGTGCAAAAGAAGCTGCAAAAAATTGGAGCATCCCTTTTTTAAGAAATTATTGGGCTTACTTCAAAGACATGTCAAAAGGCAAACAAAGTACGTCATGCTTTATAGGATTCATAACAAAGAAAATCCGAATCGTCCATCAGGTAGCAAGAATTTTTGAGATTGTTACTCTGCTAATTCCACACAGACGACTTATTTGTCGTATAGAAAGTCCACGCTTCTTCATTTCCTTAATGCATTCATTTCGAAGCTTTTTGGATAGGCACTGAAATTCAGTGACATTTCTGCAATTGGATACCTCTTTAATAATTATTTTGGCGTGATTGTCAGGAAGATTAACAAACTGATTGTCAGAAAAATCCATACATTCAGAATCAACAGGTGTATTGAGATAATTAATAAGCAATTGATGATTATTGACAATAACAAACGCTTTGCCGGTATCGGTCAAAGATTTTTTCCGATAGAAATAATCTTTATAACTACTCCAGGCATATTCATTGGGATGTCGGCAAAATCCTGCTTTAACAGGATTTTGATGGATATACCGCAGGACAGTGATAAAATACAATTCATTTTCTACTGGCTCACTACGATAACGATCCTGAAAAAGATGTCCGGTTCTCTCGTATCTTTTGTTATAGCAGTATGCATAACGACCATTAATACGTTTCATCACCAGGTCAATTGGCTCACCAGCAGCCTCCAGCAAGAGATGAACGTGATTGCCCATTAACGCATAGGCAAAAAGATTGAATTTGCTTATTTGCTTACACTTAAACAAAATTGAAAGAAATTTTTGGCAGTCATTTTCGTCTTCAAATATTTGTTGACGATTAATCCCACGTATCATTATATGATAAATATTTGTACAGCTAATTTTTCGTGCAGTTCTTGGCATGATTATCACCTCGCAGAAAATACAGAAGAATAAGTTACAAAAGAATCCTATCAAGAAAATATAGATATAATAAAATTATAAATAATATTGATTAAATTGTCTAGTATTTTTATAGGGAACGGTAAAATTGTGCCAAGGGGACGGTTCTGATGGTATAGTTTTGTGCCAGTAAAAATAAGAAGAAGCGCAAAGTGTGTTATAAGCACTTTGCGCTTCTTATACCAACAGAACCGTCCCCCTGGCACAAAACTATACCATCAGAACCGTCCCCTTGGCATCCTCTTGACATATTTAATCAATTCCTGCAAGTTCGTTCTTGCAATTCCGACCTTTTGGTCTGCCGCACCATATCCCATAATCAATTCGTCATCAATAACTACGCCACCTGTCGTAAATATACACGGACACGGAAATTTGTCCGGAAGCTCCCATTTTTGCTGTGCATATATAAGCCTTTCCGACAGTCGGTGCTCAATGACAGGAAAACCATCTGCAGTTTCCTTTAATATCATAAATGACTGAGTGTACCCATAATCAGGCATCTGCTTGCCATGGTATGACACAAGCCACTCCCCATTTCCAATATCAATTGGAGGAAAGCTGGCTCCAATACGCTCCTGCTCCCAGTCAAACTCACTGGTTGCAAGCACAAGCCTCTCCGCCCCGCCAAGGGCAAAGTCCTCAAGCCTCTCCGCCGCAGATATCATTATGGATGGAGTAGTAATCCCCCTCCCCTCAGGATATCTGGAAGGATTTTCAGGACGATGAAGCATAACATACTGTTTTTTACCATGAATCTGCATTCTTCGTGGAAAAAGAAATGCGTCCCTGTCATCTGTAATATTGCCATCTGTCAATGGACCAACATAACCAAACGCACTCTCGTACTCACCAGCTGTCAGCCGCTCCATGTCCACCTCATACAGAACTGTAACCGTATCATTTCTAACTGCCAGTCTTCCTATAGGATTATCCTCACGCTGTGCCCAGTCAGGAAGATTATCCTTTCGCCTGTCTCCCTCCCAGTATGCTCCAGGAGGAAAAAGACGACACGCAACCGTTAGATACTGCCTGCCCTCCACCTTAAAAAGTCTCGGGTCTTCTACACAGCCATTAGCATAATTAATAACACGTTTTCCCTTTATATCTGTAATGTATATGCCGGCCTCATCATACGCAAGAGCAGGTGCCAGCGCCGGTCTGGAAAAATCCGGAATAAAGCTTCTTCCACCATCTGTGCTCTTAGCATATCCCAAAAATATAGGATATGGGTCCGACAAGCCCTTAAGGTTTCCTCTATGCCAGGGACCCGTTGCACGAAACAGCATGTGAATGGTATTTTTGTCATGCTCATCCAACACGAGAGCCGGATTCAGCACCATTGTATCCGCCCATGCACAGCCCTCCTGAGGTGCAATCACAGGCTCACTGGAATATTCAATATGTGGTTTCTTCATATTATATAGTTGACGCTATTATCTGCATCTCGCCAATCATATTAATCATGCCGGCTTTTGCAGGAATAATAAGGTGTTCTCCTTTTTTTACTACCTGACTGTTAATAATTCCGCTTCCCTCAATCACTGTCATAATCAGGAACGGATATGTCTGTTCAAAAGACATTTCCCCCGTCAAATCGATTTTGAATACCGTATAGTACTGACACTTTGCCATCTGTACCAGCTGGTTCTTCGCAACCTCTGACATAGAACGTACACTGTCGCCTATTGGCTTGGCAGGAACTGTTATTACATCAATACTCTGGTCAATATGAAGCTGTCTTGGCTTGCCATTGCTGAGTCTGTCATAATCATATACCCTGTAGGTTATATCGCTGTTCTGCTGTGTTTCAAGAATTGTAATTCCACCCTTAATTGCATGGACCGTGCCTGGGTCAATCTGGACAAAATCACCCTTCTTCACTGGAATCTCACGAATGAAATCGCTCCAGCGTCCGTTGTGAATCATGTCAGCAAGTTCTGCCTTGTCCCTTGCATTATGTCCAACTACAAGACGCGAGTCCTCCTCACAGTCAAGGATATACCAGCACTCCATCTTGCCAAAGGAACCATTCTCGTGAACCTTGGCGTAGGCATCATCCGGATGAACCTGAATACTTAAATCATCCTTTGCATCAATTATTTTTACAAGGAGAGGGAAACGGTCAATATCCACATTACCGAATAATTCCGGCTGGGTTTTCCACAATTTTGACAGCTTCATTCCCTTATATCTGCCATTTTTTATGGTGCTGTCTCCATTCTCATGGGCTGCAACACCCCAGCACTCGCCAATGTCTGTGCCCTCCACATCATATCCAAATACCTCATGAAGCTTGGTTCCGCCCCAGATATTATGGGTAAATACAGGATTCATGAATAATATATTGCGCTGTGGTCTGTTAGCTGCCAGCTCACCGCCATTGGATTCCATTATGCGCTTATACCAGAAAGCAGAATCCTTTGGGGTTCTTTTCTGAGTCTGAAAATCCACATGAACAAGTCCAAATCGCTCTGTGTAGCCCTTGTCCCACTCAAAATTATCAAGAAATGTCCACAAAAAATAGCCTCTTACATCGGCTCCATCATCAATTGCCTTCTCCATGGCTCCTATGTATCTTTCAAGGAACTCAATACGGTTAGGGTCGTGTACACAGCCATCCTCCGACACAATATCATGACAGGACATACCATTCTCTGTAACATAAAGAGGAAGCTTATACCTCTCTGTTATAAATTTAAGTCCCCAGTAAAAGCACTCCGGGGTAACCGGCCACTGAGCTGCCGTCTTAGGACTTCCAGGCAGTCTGTCCACAAATTCAGGCTCACCATTCCTGCCTGCTCTGATTGCGTAGCCGTTATATATATTTTCTCCCATAAAATCAAGAGGCTGACTGATAAGTGCCATATCCTCAGCTGTGATTTGTGGAAGGTACTCCGCATATTTTTTCAGTCCCTCCTCCGGATAATGTCCAAGGAAAACAGGGTCCGAGAACCATGCTACATTCCAGGTCCAGTTGTCAATTGGATTGTAGAAGCCAAAAAGAACCTTCTTAGCCGCCTCAATATCATCAGGACTGTCGGTTGCCGGATAAGCAATTCCACAGGTTGGCGCATAGCCAATTTTAATATCCTGCTTTGCATATTTTCTAAGATTAATTACCGCCTGTCCATGTGCACGCAGTGCATTATGGGCAATCTGAAAGGTATCCTTATAACCAAGCTTCAATCCCGGAGCATGAACACCTGACAGGTGTCCCAGTCCTACAAAGCACTGTGGTTCGTTAAGGGTAAAAATTTTGTCACAAATATCTGTAAAATTATCTGCTACAACCCTGGCATACTCGCCAAACCACTGGATTACCTCCTCGTTGAGCCATCCGCCTTTATCCTGGAGAGCCTGCGGGAATTCCCAGTGATACATTGTTATATATGGTTCAATACCGTTCTTTTTCATCTCAAGAATCATATCACGGTACATTTTTATCGCTTTTTCGTTAACTCTTCCGGTTCCTTCCGGAAGAATTCTTGACCAGCTCAGGGAAAAACGATATGCCTTCACTCCAAGAGTTTTCATCAGAGCATAATCTTCCTTATAGCTGTGCATATTATCACATGCCAGCCTGGCACTGCTTCCATCAAGGATTCTACCCTGTTCGGTAAAGGTATCCCAGATGCACTTGCCTGCTCCATCATTCTCCTCTCGTCCTTCTATCTGGTAGGCGCTGCTTGCAACGCCCCACACAAAATCTTTTTGAAACATATCGTTATCCTCCCGGCTGTGTATACTTATACTGTAAATCTGTTCATTTTGTCATTGACCATGGTAACATCACTGCTTAGCTTGGCAGCCGCTGCTGCAAGTCTGTTAGCCTCTTCAAGCTGTGCCGTAACTGTTGCGGTTACCTCCTGTGTGGATGCAGCTGTTTCCTGGGAAATAGATGCAATGTTCTCAATTGATTCTAATACTGTATCCTTGTTGTCTACCATTGATGACATATTGTCAGAGACAATTTTAAGGATATTAACCATCTGCTCAACATTCTCGGCAATGTGTCTGAATGCCTCGATTGTTCCCTCAATGGAATCTGACTGTTCCTGAAGAAATCCTTCCGTCTGTTTCGCACATTGTGCAGTCTCTCTGGTCTTATTCTGAATTGTACCAACGATTCCGCTTATCTGCATACCTGCCTGAGCTGACTGCTCAGCAAGATTACGAATCTCCTCTGCAACAACAGCAAAGCCTCTTCCTGCCTCGCCCGCTCTTGCTGCTTCAATAGAAGCATTCAGTGATAAAAGATTGGTCTGAGCCGCAATAGCATTAATTGTCTCAACGATGCTGCCAATATTGCCTGAATGCGCATCTACCTCTCCAATATCCGTTACAAGTGTCTGAGTCATTTCGGCTGCTGCCGCTGACTTTTCACTAAGCTCTGTAATTCTTGTTTTGCCTGACTCAACAGCCTTCATTGCTGAATCAGAGCTTTCTGACATTTTATTGGTATCATCAAATACACTGTTAAGTTTTTCTGAGAATTCGGACATTTTTCCAAGGCTCTTCTCTGTATCCTGAGCCTGGGTAATAACGCCCTGGGCAACCTCATCCATTGCAAGATTAATATTCTCCATGGATTCAGCCATGGTTCTGGCAGTGGTTGAAACGCCGTCTGCAGAGGTATTAACCTCATTACAGAAATTCTTCATATTCTCAACAATTTCCCTGACATTGCCAAGCATATCTGTCATTCCAAGGGTCAGGCTCTTGAACTCATCCCTTCTCTTAGAATCAAAAAGAGTTGTAAAATCTCCTTCAGATACCTTTTCCATGGACTTTGTGAATTTTTTAACCTCAAAGCCTATGTTTCTGGCAATTACAAGACCAATTCCTATTGATATGATACAGGCAAGAACAACAACAAAAATTGTTACATTTCTAATACCTGATGCTGCGGACTGAATTGTTGAATTAGGAACAAGTGAGCATACAATAAGTCCTGTATTGCCTACCGGTGAGTATGTAAAAAGATATTTGGCTCCATCCTTTGTTACATATTCACTTCCCTCTTCCTTAGCTCCAGTGGCATCTCCAATGAAATCACTTTCAAGGAAGATTCTGCTGTCTGACTCTGAAAGTACACCATCTGCAGTTACAACAAGCTCTCTGCCATCCGGTGTCACAATAGCTGAAAATGAGCCGTCACCCTGTTCCATTGCTGTAAGCATATCTGTAATCTGCTCACGGGAGATATCAAATACCATGAATCCCGTACCTCTGATAAGCTTTT
>CAYTWF010000005.1:0-33327 GCA_964441705.1 uncultured Butyrivibrio sp. | reverse complement strand
TTTTTGGTGTAAGCAAGTCCATAGGAATCTGTAGACATATTCAGTGTCTGGTCTACAAATGCATGGTAGCCTGTCCACACACCCTGAACACTGGTAATTTCCCCAGCCTCATCAGTAGCCATAAAATCATTGTAGGCTGATAACGGGAACTGTCCTGATGACGAGGTCAGATTACCACCCTTATCTGAAAATACACTGTAGCTGTAGATATATGTATAGCTTCCTTTAGCTGTTGTCAAAAGCTTCTGAACCTCTCTTTGAAGGCTCATGGCATCGGAATCAGTGGCTCCAACATATTTGGAATAATAGGAAGTAACAGATTCATTGGATGTAAGCTCTGTTACCTTATTCTCAATTGTTGTGCACAACAGCTTGCAGTAATCGCTTACAGTTGTAACCGTTCCAGTCACAGACTGCTCATACTGCTGCTTGGTATTTTTGGATGCTGTTGCATAGGACAGCACTCCAAGTAAAATAATAAGTACTACCGGAACAAGAAAGGCGCCAATAAGAGTGTATGCAATCTTTCCTGTTCTTGTTTTTTTAATAGCCTTTGCAGCCTTAAGAGACTGCTCTACCTCATTTTTAATTTTCTTTTTATTAAGTTGTTTTTCTTCTTTTGTTTTTTTGCCCTTAGGCGTACGAGTGTTTTTACCCATATACATTCTCCTTCTATTGTAATCGTATTAGGACTACCCCTTAGACCCCAGGATGCATATATTAAATTAGTACGAGCCTATAACTGATATAAGGTTAAAAGGTGATACATCTCCATCATGTGTCTCCACTATGGTAATCTCCACCTTGTGCGGTCTGTTATCCAGTCTCTCGGCTATTGTGTCAAGCTGGAGCTTATCACCCCAGGTCTCATCAAAATTAGCGTCAAGCCTTACCGCCTTATCCTTATTGTCATCGACTACAACCTCTGCAACAGGTGCAGGCTTCCTGATTGTCTTACAGT
Organism: uncultured Butyrivibrio sp.; assembly: GCA_964441705.1. Taxonomy (GTDB): domain Bacteria; phylum Bacillota; class Clostridia; order Lachnospirales; family Lachnospiraceae; genus Eshraghiella. The sequence continues at coordinate 32,366 of CAYTWF010000005.1, read as the reverse complement.
ACTGCACTGCAACGCCCCTGCCTTCAACCTCAAAGGTAATTTTATCCCCAAGCTTCGAAGCCTTCCAGCCGCGTTTAAAGCAGTCTGTAATGTCTTTTTGCATGGATTCATCTTTTACAAAGCCATTAAGCTCTGGTTCATAATTATAATTCTGGTACCTTGCTGAGTGCTCATATTCGTTAGCTGTAAGCGGTGCCTTAAGCTCTGGTGCTTCCTCCTCAGGCTCGTCCACTGCCGCAAGAACCTTCTCAAGAAAATATGTTACCACTCCGGCAACAAGCTCATGTCCATCATCATTAGGATGAAGGTCATCGGGTGTTATCTCCCTGTTAGGTATTCTGCCTGCCACAACCTCAGGATATATGCAGCTCTGCATGCTTACAGATGGAATTTCATAATGTCTTGCCACTGCCCCATGGTATATCTGTGAATTGCCGCCATTATGATAAAATACATTGTGAATAATCATAACCGCAGGCTCACATTCTGCACCATATATCTTGCGGACAAGTCCCTCATAGGTCTCAAAATAATGCTCATTCGGGTCATCATTGACTGAGAACTCTATGCTGACAAAGTCCGGCTTATGGGCAAGTACATCGCTGTCCGCCCTTGCACATCCAAGCTGTGAATCAGTTGCCCCAATCCCGGCATTGATGAATTTAATCTTTGCCTTTGGGAAGGTATCCCTCCACCACTTTGCAACACGGGATGCGTAGCAAAGCTCCTGGCTGCTTGCAAGACTGCCCTGGGTAATTGAACCTCCAAGACAGCATATTGTTATATTGTCACCATTCTGGGCACGCTTCATAAGCCTCTTCATTCTGTACCAGCTGCCTCTGTTAGCCATACCATTTTCCGGATTGATATTGTATTTCAATTGTTATGCCTCCTTCCAGATTTCTTTCCCAAGAGACGTGATATACGCTGCCAGTTCATCTGACATCACCTCTGCCTCAGGTATTCTTATATGTCCGTCTGTTCCATCCCCATTCTTTGAATATAAGAAATGATGTACGTGAGGGTTATTCATCTCTGTGCATACCTGGTCGATTGACTGGTCCCAGCTGGCATCATGTCTTAATATTGTTGTTGCAAGAATAAACTCTGCATTCGGATATACCGCAAGAAGCTTTTCAACAAAGGCTCTGTATTCATGTCTCCAATGCTGCGCCTTTTCACAATTATAATCCTCTGCCATGTAATCCTCAGGGTGATTATCATTCTGTCCAAGGGCAATTATTACCACATCAGGTGTATAACGGGAAAAGTCCCAAGGCTTCACTGGTGGAAGTCCAGGGTTGTACTCAAGCTTATCATATGTGCTTTCCATTCCCAGAAAATGCGGGTCATCAAACCAGCCTGTTCCATCCAGCAACGGAATGCCACCCTGTGCTGTGTCATGAATCTCGGCATTCAGCTTTCTTGCTGTCATCCATGCATATGAATACCAGCTGTTAGAATACTCTCCATTGTGCTCAGGGTCTGCTTTTCCTACATATTCAACTGCTTCTGACACTTCGCCTGCAGATACACTGTCACCAAAGACCTCAATCTTACGAGACGGCTTTGGTGGTGGCGGGAGGAGCTGTGCTCCATCTTCAATCTCTAATCCAAAAAACGTAAAAATATGGCATGAATCCATTCTCTTAAATAATATCATTTCATGCACTGTATCAGCAAGTGTTTCAGCAAGTATTATTGTATCTTTTCCGTTTTTTGGAAGCTTTATTTTCTTTTGCTCACCATCTATAATGTAACCCAGGTAATTATCCCAGTATTGATTCCTATTTGATATTATTGCTTTTATATATGTTCCTGTGAATTTAACAGTTATACTGCTGCAGGGATATACGAATACAGGCTCCCTTGGATTATCAAAATCTATTCTTCCGCTGTAGCTGATTAATTGATTATCAGGCAAAATTAACATAATAATCTCCCTTCTAAAGTTACAATTGGCCTGCATAAGCAGGCCAACCATATAATTTTTATATATTTTTATCTTTTTCCTATTTCTGTATCCATCTCTGTTACAACGCTGTGGTCCTTAATATAATCAACAATCTCATCAAGAGTTGTAAAGGCAAGACCTACATAGCTGTCTGCTGCGCCATAATATATTGCAATCTTACCGCTCTGTGAATCATGGATGGTTGCACATGGGAAGCATACATTAGGTACGAAGCCTCTCTCCTCAAACCACTGCTCAGGTGTTAAAAGGAAGGTCTCACATCTGTATTTTACAACAGATGGATTATCTATATCAAGAATTGCTCCACCGATTGAATATACATATCCGTTACAGGTTCCGCTTACACCATGGTAGAACAGAAGCCATCCCTCTGAGGTCTCAATAGGTGTTGCACCACCACCGATTTTAAGTGATTCCCACCATTCGTTGCCTTTGCCCATAACATGTCTGTGCTTGCCCCAGTATACAAGGTCAGGACTTTCACTTAAGAAAATATCACCAAATGGTGTATGTCCACTGTCTGACGGACGTGACAGCATTACGTAATTGCCATTAATCTTTCTTGGGAAAAGAACTGCATTACGGTTAAAAGGAATAAACGGATTCTCAAGTCTTACAAAGGTCTTGAAATCTGTGGTCTTAGCCATACCAATTGCTGCTCCGTAGAAATCCTGGCACCAGATAATATAATATGTATCCTCAACCTTTACAAGTCTTGGGTCATATGCATATCTAGGCATGAATGGTTTGCCATCCTCGTCTACGAAATCAATCTTTTTCTCTTCAATATCCCAGTGTATTGCATCCTCACTTCTTCCAAGATATATATATGGAATACCATTAGTCTGCTCTCCACGGAATACTCCGATAAATTTACCCTCATACGGCATTACTGCACTGTTGAAGATTCTTGCAACTCCTTTTACAGGGTTACGTCCAATAATAGGGTTCTCGTTATATCTCCATACAGGAGCTCCATTATCATTAAAATCAGCCGGTTTTTCCTGCCATGGTACGTTAGGTACTGCAGGACTAATCATTGTATACTTTCCCATTCTTTTCTCCTAATCCTCCACACTCGGTGGAAATCTATTTATTGAGATACTCAAGGTTATTCTTAATCAGCTGGCATCTCTGAGCCACACACTCTACTGAACGTCCAGGGTCTGCAGGTGTGTTAAAAATATAGTCAAGCAGCTTATCAACTGTTGTTGTAGCTACGTGCATTCGTGTATCGCTGGATGCGTAATAGATATACACTGTTCCATCCGCATCCGCGATTGCCCCGTTGGTAAATACTACGTTGGAGACGTCTCCAACCCGTTCCTCACCTCTTGGTCCTATGAGGAGACCTGATGGCTCGGCTATTACCTTTGAAGGGTCCAAAAGATCTGTTGCAAAAGCATATATTACATAACGAAGACCGGCGGCGGTGTTGCGAACTCCATGTGCGATATGGATCCAGCCCTTGGCTGTCTTGATTGGTGGCGCGCCGGCGCCGTTCTTCGCTTCTGTTATAGTGTGGTACTTGCGAAGACTGGTCATCTTCTCTTCATCGATTACAGCATGGCAGATATCATCACATAATCCAAAGCCGATTCCTCCGCCTGAACCTGTCTCGATGAAATCATCCATTGGTCTTGTATAAAAAGCATATTTACCATTAACAAACTCAGGGTGGAGAACTACATTTCTCTGCTGAGGGGAATTAAGGGTAACGAGGTTATCAAGTCTTTCCCAATTCTTCAGGTCCTTAGTTCTTACAATGCCTGCGGCTGCAACTGCGGCTGACAGGTCATTAACTGTTGTATCCTTGCTTTCTGAACAGAATACTCCATATATATATCCATCTTCATGCTGTGTAAGTCTCATATCATATACATTGGTTTCTTCCGGACATACATCATCAAGAAGTATTGGATAATCCCAGAAACGGAAGCCGTCTATTCCATTGTCACTTTCTGCAATTCCAAAAAAGGACTTTCTGTCATTGCCTTCAATTCTGGCAACCAGATAGAATTTGCCGTTCAGTTTAATTGCTCCGGAATTCATTACAGCATTAATTCCAAGTCTTTCCATAAAATATGGATTAGTCTCCGGATTCAAATCGTATTTCCATGTAAGTGGAATATGTTCCCTTGTAAGGACAGGATATTCATACCTGTCAAATATACCATTATAAAAATCTGATTTTACATTCTTGCGCTCCAGCAGCTTGTTAAGCTTTGCCAGTTCAACATAGTACTGTTCATGCAGTCTGCTCATTATTGTAATCTCCTTATCACTTCAATGCACATTCTTCCATTGTGATATGGGCATTTCCAAGGCTCAACTATCGGTCTTCCCTCTATAGGGCTGCCGTCCTTATTAACCTCCCAGAACCACTCTGAACCAGGTCTTTTGTCAACAACATGCGCCTTAATAAATTCCCATTCGCTCTCAGAGGCTTCAAGGTATTCTTTTTTTGAAGGGTCTTTTTCGTATCCGTTCAGGAAACCGATTACGGTCTCTGCCTGTACCCACCAGATTCTGTGTTCATTAACCACTCCCTTATCACACTCATTGGCAAGGGAATGTCCATCAAATGCCACCTTGTAAATCTGCTCAGTCAAAGCCTTTGTAATCGGAGTCATTTTTTTAATATAGGACTCTTCTCCAAGAACCTCGGTGCCTCTGTCCATGAGCCACGCCGTCTCTATATCGTGTCCATAGGAGTGAAGGTCAATTATGCTGTTATAATATGCATCAAAAAATACTTCCTGTCTGTGAAGCTTTGGATTGTATACCTTATCAGCAAAAACATCCATTATCCACTCAAGCTGTTTTTTAACCTCGGTATCCTTAGATACACGATACAGCTCTGTATATGCCTCAAATACGTGAAGCAGTGTATTCATGGTCTTATCTGCTATAACTCCATTCTCTGACAGCTTGTCGTTCTCTACCGGGTGAAAGGACTTATCAAAGGCTTCAAGATAGCCTACGTCATCCTTGCATCTGGTCTCTATAAGCCGGAAAAGCTCTTTTGCCAGCTTAAGTGCCTGCGCATCACCGCTGGCTTCATAATATGAAGACAGGGCATATATGCAGAAGGCCTGATTATATGTATGCTTGGTTGTATCCTCAGGTGTGCCGTCATATCGGATTGACCAGAAGATTCCTCCATTTTCCTTATCAATACAATGGTCCTTAAGGAATTCAAAGCCATGCTTTGCTTCCTCTAAAAGGCTCTCATCCTTAAGCAGTGTATAGGCATTGGCAAAAAACCATGTTATTCTGCTGTTAAGAATGCAGCCCTTTACTGCTTTTTTGTCAAGCTTAAGGTCATAATCCAGCCATCCATAGTATCCGCCGAACTCATTATCTCTGAGGTTCTTCCAAAAAGGGATAATTGTTGTCAGCAGATGATTTTTAACCTCTTCTGCCATTTTCTGTTGTTCTGCCATAATTATCATCCTCTTTTTCTATATTTAGCCTTTAACTGCTCCGGCTGCAATTCCACTGTATATCTGCTTCTGACAAAGTATGAATACAATTAGTGCCGGCAGGAGAGAAATAATAACACCTGCGCAGATAAGGTTGTACTGGCTTCCCATAGGGCCTACGAAGGTATACAGGGAGGTTGCCATTGTATGCAGCTCTTTTTTCTGTAAATAAAGATTAGCACAGTAATATTCGTTATATACGCCAACACCCTTGAGAATACAGGATGTAACAATTGCCGGTTTCAGAAGTGGAAGCATTATCTTCCAATAAATTGTCCAGTAGGAGGCGCCATCAATAATAGCTGATTCATCCAGCGATACCGGTATATTTTCCATAAACTGTATAAATATGTAGATTGAAATAACATCAGTTCCACACATCATAATGATGTATCCATAAAGGTGGTTAACGAAACCAAGACCTGTCATTATGTTATATACAGTAACCTGCATTGCAACTGCCGGCAGAAGTGATGCAAACAGGTACAGATTACGGATAAGGCCATTACCTGGGAACTTAAAACGGTTAAGTGCATATGCAAGCTGGGTACCGAGAATTACTGATACCAGAAGCACAACAACCATTATAATTACAGAGTTTAAAAACGCGTGTCCCATACTGGCTTTTTTAAATGCATCTACAAAGTTGCTGAAATTCAGCCAGCTGTCTGGCAATGTCATAACACTTGTAGAATTGTATTCCTCTGTTGTCTTAAATGCTGTAATTACGCAGGATACTACCGGTAATACTGCACAGATTGAGAAGAAAACAAGTGAAAGATACTTAATAATAATCCATACAATCGCACCAAATGTGTAGTGCTTTCTTCTATGCTTTGTTTTAACCTTTGCCATGTTATCTTACCCCCTTTGCTTCAAGTCTTGATGCTGCTTTGGCGGCTTTCATCTTGGCCTTTTTAGACTTAAATGATTCGTCCTCCGATTCCGCATCTCTGAATATATACTTGAAGAACAGCTTCTGTAATATCGTACATATGAAAATAATTAACAATAATACAACAGCCATTGCAGAGGCGAGTCCAACCTTCTGGCTTGTATGTGCAATTCTGTTCATGATTACAAAATATGTTCCGGTTCCATTGGCACCACTTGTGATAACGAATGGCTGCTCAAATGCACTGAGGGAACCTGTAATTGAGAGAATAACGTTCAATGTTACAATTGTTTTAATACTAGGTAAAATAATATGCTTAAACTGCTGGAACTGGTTAGCTCCATCAAGCTCAGCTGCTTCATATAATTCTGTGTCAACTGACATTATGGCTCCAATAAAGAGTACCATGTTCTGTCCAAAATAACGCCATACAGACGTTCCAACAAGTGACCAGTTATTGATGCTCTGGTCTTTTAACCAGTAAGGCAGATTATCAAGATTAAATCCGCACCACTGTAAAACAGTATCAAATACAAATCCTCTTGTGTAGAAGAATTTGAATATAAATCCGATTGCTATACCATTAATCATGTATGGGAAAAACATAAAGCCTTTAAATAAACCACTGGCTTTAACCTTAAAACTTAATATTGTTGCAAGATACAGAGCCAATACAAGCTGAATAATTGCACCTGCCATATAATACAGGCTCAGCTTTAATGCTCCAAAGCAGTCATCACGCTTGAATACATCAAGGTAATTCTGAAACCCCACAAATTCTCTATCTGCTACCGGGGTAAGGTATTTCATTTTATAAAAACTGAATTTCACCATTTCTCCGAATGGGAAATAAGTAAAAAGACCAAGCATGAACAAAGGAATTATCATAAATCCGATGCAGATGAATGTCTGCTGCCCTTTTCTGCTTTTAATCCATTTTTTCATACTAAATGGCGTCTTAGTCTTTGCCACCTTTACAGCTCTTTCTTCCATATCGCACTTCCTCCACGCTTATTTCTTTTGAAAATTTGAGCCAGGGATTTTTCCCTGGCCCAAAGATCAGGATTCTATTATTTTACTTCGATTCCTAAAGTGCTCTGTGCATCTGACCAAGCCTGGTTCCATTCTGCCATAATCTCATCAAATGTCATGTCTCCATTAGAAGCGTGCTCTATAATCTTCTGAATCTTATCATTACCACCGTTATTGATGTTAAGCTCTGACTCAGAATTCATCTTGTTTAAGAAATCCTCTTCGCCTTCAAGTGCTGCCTCATCCTCAAGGAATGTTACACCATCAAATGCAAGCTTTGTATCTGTTGTAGAAGTTGATACAGGAAGTCCATCTTCGTTGTATGAGAAGCCTGATTTCTCAGTCATCCATTTTACGAATACTAATGCTGCCTGCTGCTCATCCTCAGAAGCATTCTTGTTAATACCATAGCTGTAATCTGCTCCGGCTACTGTATACTGCTTGCCATCAATTGAGATAGGGAATGGCATATATCCGATATCTGCTGCATTATCTCCGCCAGCTTCCATCTGTGGGTAAGCCCATGAGCCAAGTACCATACAACCGATTTCTCCGTTGTTAATCATAGCCTTGCAGCCTTCCCAGTCAGTTGTTGAATAGTCGTCCTCAATAAGTCCGTCAGCAACTGCATCATAGAGAATCTTATATACTGAATATGGATGTGTTCCATCGCCGTAATCCTGGAATGGATCCTTTGTATGTACAAGTTCCTGATTCATATACTTAACATCGCCAGTTGATACTACTCCAAGGTATGCATCCCATGCACCCATTGTCCAGCCTGCTGCGTAGTTAGTATAAAGTGGAATTGCATCTGTCTTCTCGCTTATAGCCTTAAGAGCTGCGATGAATTCGTCTGGTGTTGTAGGAATGTCTGTAATTCCAGCCTCTTCAAATACCTTCTTGTTATATACAATTCCCTGTGTTGTTGCTGTTGATGCAACACCATATACCTGGTTGTCATACATCCATGCCTTAGCGTAATTAATCTGCTTAGACATTGTATCGTAATCACCATATGAAATATAGTAATCATCAAGGTCAGCCTTGTCTACTGCAGGAATCATTGTGATTGTCTCATAATCACCTGACTGAAGATGTGTTAATGCGTCTTCAGCATAATTAGTATCTGTTGTAATCTTAACTTCGATATTAGGATACATCTTGTTGAATTCAGCAAGGTACTCATTCCATGAAGTTCCGCCGTAATCATCTGAATCCATATCTGTTCTGTGGTTGAACATTGTGATTGTTGCTTTAAGGTCTGTGCAATCTTCCCCAAGCTTAAGGTCTGTATATGAGATTAAGCCCTCCTGTGTAGTTTTGCTCTCATCAGTTCCTGATGATGAACCCTTGTCTGTACTGGAAGCCTTGCTACAACCTGCTACTGTTGCAACTGCAAGTGCTGAAACCAGTCCAAGTGTTAAAACTTTTTTAAGTTTCATAATAAAACATCCTCCTTTTTGGTTACCTCTCTTTGTAACTTAATTTAATTATATTGCTTTTATTAATTTAATCATCACTTATTATTGTTATTAATCACTATTTCTTGTTTTTATCGTGATTTTATTTAGTTTTACCAGTTTTATTTTATATATTTTATGCATTTTGTCTATAGATTTTTCATTTATATTTGTTCTAGCTAAATTAATTAGCCTTTTTTAGCCTGATTATTTTATTTAAAGGCTTGCGAAACGCTATTTTACCGCATATAATAGCATTATAAGTTAATTAATTTAGTCTGAAAGGATACATAATAATGAATACTGAAGAAGAGTTTTTATTATCTATTAAGAAAAGCTTTCATACAAGTCTCTCCAGTACCCCTGAAAATGTTATTGGAGACATTGTGTCTGCCGATACCTTCACCAACGGCTTTATGAATATTCTTTCAGCCGGAAGATGCACCATTTCCTCATCAATATCCTGGAAGCCGGAGAATTTTCCATACTTTCTTCTATTATATGTTACAAGTGGTCACGGCAGCTACACCATTGGCAATGATACCGTGGAGCTTGGCTCAGACTCAGTATTTTTCATGAACTGCATGGAGGATTTCCGAATTAATGCAATATCCTCTGCATTCAGTTACTATATTGTGGTTATATCAGGCCCCGCCGTTTCTTCTTATTATAATGCATTTCACTGTAATGGAAGCAATGTTTATGCTTCAAGCTCTTCCTCCTGCATATATGATTATTTTGAAAGGCTGTTCAAATGCAAACCCTTTGACCAGAAATACAAAAGAATCGCAGCAGTTAAGTGGCTTACAGATATCCTAAGTGAAATATCCATGGCAGAAGTTCTTAAGACTACTCATGAGAAAAAGATACCGGATTATCTTGTAAATATGAAAAAGCTGTTTGACGAATCATATTTTCAGACCTATACCCTTGGTGAGCTTGAGGAGCTGCTGGGAGTAAGTAAATACAGACTGTGCCGTGAATTTTCGCAGTATTATGAGCTGACGCCGCTTCAGTATCTTAACAACAGACGCATTGATGTTGCCAAGGACCTGCTTCTCAACTCGGACCTTCCGGTACATGAGGTAGGCTCCAAGGTAGGGATAGACAACACTAACCACTTTATTAATCTTTTCAAAAAAAATACCGGAGCCACCCCGCTGGTATTCCGCCAGGCAGCTCCGGGTTCTATATATGCTTTACACTATCCTTATACACCAGGTGTCCCTCAATAGTAGCAACACCAAGTACAAGCTTAGGATTAGCTATTTTCTTAAGCAGATTATGAACGGCACGTCTTGCCATCTCCTTAATATCTACCTCATAGGTAGTTATTCCAATATCACAAAGTCCGGGATACAGGTAATTGTCAAAGCCTACCACCGATATATCCTCCGGCACTCTATATCCATTACGTCTCAATGCTTTAACAAGGACACTGGCTGTCAGGTCGCTGTTGCATACAAAGGCGGTTGGCATATCCTCCGGCAGCTCCATGGCTGTCTCATCATACATTATTCCTGTCTCAATGCTTCTGTCTTTAATTACCCAGTCAGGTCTTACATGCTGCTGTCCATGCTCGAGGAGAGATTTCATGTAACCAAAATATCTGTCCGTAATACTTTCTGTTGCCAGCAGTGTTCCTACATATGCTATTCTTGTATGTCCCTGTTCAAAAAGGTAATTGGTCAAAAGATTAGTGCCATTATAGCTGTTAGACAGCACTGCGTCACAGCCTGTCTTACCATAGCAGAAATCAAGATATATCGTTGGGAGGTCTGCATCATCCTTAAGCTTCTGAAGATATGCATCTCTCATCTTACCAATAATTATTATTCCATCTGTCTTGCGCTCCTGTATCAGCTTCGGCAGGTTATTAGTAGCCTCATCATAGCCACTTACCACCTCAAGAAGTGTAAAACAGCCCTTGGATACTGCCTTGGTTGCCACCTCCTGATACATCTGCCAGTAGAAGGAGCCGTATTTATCCAAAAAGCCTTCTGGTATAAGTACTCCTATATTATAGCTCTTATCCGGCTTCTCTCTCTGCGCTGCTGATGGAGTCTTATATCCCATCTCATCTGCGAGCTGCTTGATTTTCTCACGCATCTCTTCACTTACACCTTTTTGATTGGACAATGCCTTTGATACTGTTACTGTACTTACATTGAGTATGGCCGCAATGTCCGCAAGCTTGACCGCTTTACCCATAGTGTTTCCCCGATTCTGTTAATATTCTAGTATGTCTTTAATTAATGCTGCTGTCAGCTCCTTATCAGATGAGCAGTCTGCTATACCTACCACAACATCCTCGTCATACAGACCATATTCTATGGTCCACTTATTCCTGTGGAGCTCAATGCCTGAAGCAAATTTCTCGTTAGTGTTGTAATTAGTGCTGTATACAATGTCATCTGCATATTGTTCAAGGCACTCCTGTGGAAGATACTGGGATATATCTGCAATAAAGCCAGTTCCCGCCATGCTTCCATAAAAGCCCTCATCTGCCATGAACACATCTACATTGCCGCCCAGAAACAGTGCTGTAATATTATCAAGCATTGTGTTATCTATGCTGTCTGTGGATGTTGCATTAATATAGAGAGAGCTTTGACACAGAATCTGATTCTTATCCGGATTAATTCCGTTATCCTCAAGGAAATCCCGGAAATATCCATCAATATCACTTCCATTGTCATCCTTTAATGCATTGACTGCTACAACATTCAGGGCTGTATCCTTCTTCGTAGTAAAATGAACTATAAGAAAAATAATTACCGCAGCCGCCACAGCAATAAGCATTGTCTTTCCGGCATAATAATTGAGAAAATATGTTCTCTTCTCACTGCCGGTCATTCCACTAAGCTTCTCTTTCTCCGACTTAGGTTCCGGTCTGTCATAAAAATCGTATTCCCCGTCTGCCGGTTTCTGTTTAGAAGCATCATCTTTATCGTCAATTGATATTCTCATATACTGTTACCTTTGCGTTAACCCTTTACTTTCTATAATTATAGCACTTTTGTATATGATTTGTACACCTATTTTTAGTCTTTTTTAACTTTGTTTAATCTTTTTTAATCAGACTGGAGCATATCAAAATGTCTGCGCACTACCTGTTGCGCAGGTTTTCCGTATATATCATAGTCTCCTCGTTTGATTCCCATAGCCTCGTGATAAAGTGAACCAAGCCAGGACCAGAATGCCCAGCCGCCTACCCAGTCTCTTTTCTCGCAGGCAGTCATCATAGTGTCATACCATGCCGCCTGACCCTCCATATCCAGTGCTCCTCTGACCTCCCAGTCATTAGGCGCAAGCTTGGAGCCTGCCACAGACATGCAGCCTGCTTCTGCAAAAAAGAAAGGCTTATTAAATGTTTTTACCACCTTTTCAATTCTATCCAGCTGATTATCCACATCATCAATTGGATAATAGCCGCTTGAGGATATAACATCTACGCAGTCCCACCACTTTACGTTATGCTCCTGATATTTATCCGTATTATACGATACTTTTCCTTTGTATTCGCCTCTGATATCTCCAATAAGCTGGCGCCATTCCTTTTCACGGCGTTCAGTCATTACCATTTCACAGCCTGCAATGTGCATTGTGCAGCCCATTTCCTGAGATATTCGAGCATAGTGAAGCTGAAAGTCGGTATAAGAATCAAACCACTTATACCATTTCTTCTCGCATGGTACATCTTCGTCAAAAAAATTAATGTAAGCTCTCCAGGTTCCATCCTTGCAGTTAACGGTTGGCTTAAGCATAACATCCAAGCCAAGCTGCTGGGCATATGCAATCATGCCCTTAAGCTCGTCATCGCCCACTGTAGCTTTAGAAGTATAACAAATCTCTTCTGAATGGGCAGTCTCCTGAAGTCCGTTAGGAACAAGGATAATGCTGTTGGCATTGGTGGTTTCCTTCATAATTCTAAGGCTTTCCCTGGTTTTTTCCTCGGAAAAGCTGCCCTCCTTAGCAAATGGGGCAAAGGTAATTCCACATATATATTTTTTTGTTTCCATAGGACACTCCTTATTTTTTATTGAGAGGTAAGGATGTTTTATCAATGAAAATATAGCATTTATCCATTAATGCTGATATAATCAACTTACACAAAAATTGTACAAACCTATTTTTTCTGCAAGGAGCGGCCATGAATTATCTTTTTGAATACAGCGACAGACTTAATTCTCCATATGAATGTTTTGAATATGATTCTGCGGTTTTGCCACTGCCGGTCAGACCCCACTGGCATTATTTTTTTGAAATACTTTTCATGAGAGAGGGCTCAATTCTGGTAGAAGATGATGACAGCACTTATATTCTGGAAGAAAATGACATGGTGCTGTTTCTGCCTCAAAGTGTCCATGCAATATATGCCACCTCTGAGTGCACCGCCAGATATTATGTTCTGAAATTTGACCTAAGCCAGCTGGCACCGTCTACCCCGCAGGGCGGTTTGGCCTTCTCCGGAATACATTTTAATTCCATATTCCGGCTTGCCAGAACCGAGCAGACCTGCAATTCCTATTTTCCATCAGCTTCTGTTGATACGGACTTTATATTGAAGTGTTTTGAAGAATGTATCTTTGAATACAACAATCAAAATTACGGCTACAGGATTGTTATTCAGTCCCACATTAACACACTGCTGACATATGTTATAAGGCAATGGCGCAGCCAGGGCTTTGACACCGATAAGGCATTATCCCTGCCTGCCAACGAGAATTCCATCCATTCAATTACCGAATACATTGACCAGCATTCCAATGAGCCGCTTAAGGTAGAAGCCCTTGCCCAGCTGTGCAGCATGAGCTATTCCTATTTTGCCCGTAATTTCAGGGAGCTGTATGGACAATCCTGTAAAAAATATATTGAATTCGTGCGGCTGTCTAAGGCTGAGGACCTCCTCCTGTGCACCAATCAGGACCTTAACTACATTAGTCAGGAGACCGGATTTGCTGACTGCAGCCACTTTATTAAAGCCTTTAAGGCCAAGCACAATATGACGCCGCGGCAGTTTTGCGCCAAGCGTTCACGTTCACAGGAGTAACCTATGTTATATGATAAAGATATACGAGAGCCTCTTTTTGATTATCTGGAGGACCGTTTTGGAAAAATACGAATATTTGAAGAAAAAGTAATGGGAAAAGCCAGAGCCGACGTGATTATGCTTATGCCCGATACGATTGTGGGTATAGAGATAAAAAGCAGTGTCGACACCTATGAGCGTCTTAAGGGGCAGGTCAGGGGCTATGACCGTTTCTGTGACCGTAATTATATTGTTGTTGGAATGCGTCACAGTAAGCATGTCAGTGAACACATTCCGCCATACTGGGGAATTTTGTGTATATATGAAGATAGTGGAGCCATTGTTATTGACGAGCTTCGTGCCGCCACAGATAACCCTAAGTGCAAGCCTAAGGACCAACTGTCCTGGATGTGGAAAAAAGAACTGTCGAATATCCTTGCCCAGAACCACCTGCCAAAATACACACAAAAGAGCAGAGCCTTCATTGTCCAGAAGCTTCTGGAGAAAATGGAGTGGCCTGCTCTTAAAAATCAGGTATGTGACCAGCTTTTTGAACGTGATTACACATTAATGGAGGACGAGGATGTCCTCTGATATACGGCTTTCCATTATATGCACTATATCATCCGCCGGGCAAAGGCACAGCTTAATATATGCCGCAATTGGAGACATTGGCGGCAGCACCTTAATTCCCAGCTGTTCATATGCAGCGCAGCTTTCATAATCCGGTCCGGGCTCAGCTCCTGTTAAAAAAACAGGTATTCCCCGGTCTGCTGCTTTTTCAAGAAATGCTTTTAGCTCCAAAGCTGCAGTACAAAGAGTGCCAGAATGATAGGAATTTAACAATATTCCTCTGGCTGCCTGCGAAATATCAGGATAGCTCATGCCCGGATATGGATGTACAAGCATAACCCCTGATTCTTCCTTATCAGGCAGCCTCCAGCGTGGGCTAAGCTCATCTGTCTCTTCTATATATAATGGATTTTTTACAAAGCCCTGCTCATTAAAACTTCCATAATATTGATTGCCAAGGCTTGTAAGATAATCGCTGTATGGCATATGCGGCATCAGCCTGGTGCCTCTGTGAACCTTACACTTCTCTCCTGTATTAGCATAGGTAACCAGCACTCCTTTACCATGTCCCCCGCCTATAAGCTCTACCGCTCTTCTGAAATTCTCGAGTCCATTGGCTCTCTCATCCTCAAGCACATAGTTACTTGACACAACCACAACCGGGATTGTATTCATACCCAGATAATAGCTTAAGGCTGCTGCCGTGTACTGAAGGGTATCGCTTCCGTGGGTTACAATTATTCCGTCATAGCCTTTGTCTATATTGTCCTTAATGCATTCAATCAATCTGGTGTATATAAGGCAGTTCATGTTTTCACTGAGAATCGTATATGGTGATATAGTGTCAAACTCTGCTGCCGCACCATATTTTTGCTCATACATATGAATCAGCTTATATGGCTTATCAGCATCTGTTGATATATACTCCCCATTAAGGCTGCTGCCGATTGTCCCGCCTGTAAAAATAACTAATATTTTCATGCTTTCCCTTCTTCTGTCCTAAGTGCTGACAGCTCCTCCACCAGTGCACCGACACATTCTAAGTAGCTGTCAGGACTCTTGATATTATCCTTACTATAGTAATAGGTAAAATACGGAATTTCTCCGTTGGTAAACTTCATTCTGCTGCCCTTCTGCCTGATAATATCCGGTATTCCCATAGGGTTGATACGAGCCTGCGGATACATTTTAATACGCAGCTCCTTCTTATCCCCTTTAATCTCCATAATGTAGGCATCATGAGCTCTTGACTTGATAAAAGCAATCTTCATAAGGTTAAGTGCTGACTTAGGCACGTCACCAAATCTATCCAGCAGCTCATCCGTCATATCGGAAAGCTCTTCCTCTGTTGCAATTGCTGCAATTCGTTTATAAATATCAAGCTTAAGGCTTTCACTTCTGATATAGGTTGCCGGAATATATGCATCCACATCAATATCAACCACTGTTTCAAAGTCGCTTCCGGTAGGAAGTCCTCTGATATCAGCTACTGCCTCGTTAAGCATCTTGCAGTACAGGTCATAACCTACCGCCTCCATATGCCCGTGCTGCTCTGCTCCAAGGAGATTGCCGGCACCTCTTATCTCCAAATCCTTCATGGCTATCTTAAAGCCTGAACCCAGCTCAGTGAATTCCCTGATGGCACTAAGTCTCTTCTCTGCAATTTCTTTTAGCATCTTATCTCTCTTATACATAAGAAATGCATATGCCACACGGCCTGAACGGCCTACACGGCCTCGAAGCTGATATAGCTGAGAAAGTCCAAATCTGTCAGAATCATGTATGATAATAGTGTTAACGTTAGGTATATCAAGACCAGTCTCGATAATAGTAGTTGAGACTAATACATCTATCTCTCCATTAACGAAATCCACCATTATTCTTTCCAGCTCTCTCTCATGCATCTGTCCATGGGCAAAGGCTACATTGGCATCCGGTACTATTTTGCTTATGTTAAGGGCAATATCCTCAATTCCCTGCACCTTGTTATATACATAATACACCTGTCCGCCTCTTGCAAGCTCTCGGTTAATTGCCTCTCGCACCATCTCCTCGTCATATTCTGTGACAAAGGTCTGAATTGGGAGTCTGTCTACCGGCGGCTCCTCAAGTACGCTCATATCCCTGATTCCAACCAGGCTCATATGCAGAGTTCGCGGAATCGGGGTTGCGGTAAGTGTAAGAACATCCACGTTTTCCTTGAGGTGCTTAATTTTTTCCTTATGGGCAACACCAAAACGCTGCTCCTCATCTATAATAAGCAGTCCAAGGTCTTTGTACACTACGTCCTTGGAGATAACCCTGTGAGTTCCGATTACAACATCAACCAGCCCCTTTTTAAGTCCGCTGAGGGTTTCTTTTATCTCCTTAGGTGTGCAGAATCTTGAAAGCATCTTAACATTAACGCCAAAATCCTTCATTCTCTGGTCAAAGGTGGAGAAATGCTGCTTGGCAAGTATCGTGGTTGGCACCAGATATACTACCTGTTTGCCGTCCTGTATTGCCTTAAATGCGGCTCGCAGGGCAATCTCAGTCTTGCCATAGCCCACGTCTCCGCAGATAAGACGGTCCATTATCTTCCGGCTCTCCATATCCTTTTTAGTGTCCTCAATTGCAGTAAGCTGGTCGCTGGTCTCCTCATAAGGAAACAGCTCCTCAAATTCCCGCTGCCATGGAGAATCAGCACTAAAGGTATATCCCTGTTTCTGCTGTCTTATTGCATAAAGCTTAACCAGCTCATCTGCTACCTGGTGTACTGCACCTTTAACTCTTGTCTTGGTCTTATTCCACTCCGGTGAACCAAGCTTATTAAGCTTAGGTTTTTTGGCGTCAGCTCCCGCATATTTCTGAATCATATCCAGCTGGGTTGCCAGAATATACAGGTTGCCGCTTCCGGCGTACTCTATTTTGATATAATCTTTTTCTACCTTATCTACTTCTATCTTCTCAATACCACGGTATATTCCAAGTCCGTGATTCTCATGAATAACGTAATCTCCAATATTAAGCTCGGAAAAGCTGGCAATTGCCTTGCCCTCATAATTCTTTTTCTTACGTTTGGCCTTCTTGGTTACACCAAAAATATCATCTTCGGCAATAGCTGCAAATCTGATTTCAGGGTATTCATAGCCCTTACGCAGCTTCCCATAGGTGGTCATAACCTCACCGGGAACCAGCTCTCTGTCCTGATTCTCTGAATATATGGCTGTTACGCCGTTGTCAGCAAGGTCGCTGGCAAGTCGCTGTGCTCTTGTTTTGGATGCCGATACCAGAAGAATTGAGTAACCCTTCTTTTTCCATGCAGACACATCCGATACCAGTGTTTCAAAGGAATTATTATAGGAGCCGATTCCCTTGGCGCCAATATTGTAGTGTCCCTCCACCTCCAGCAGTGGCAGCTTACAATCAAGGGCTGAGACCGCGATTGCATGGCGGGCTCCTATTTTGGCGTAAAGCTCGCCCTCAGAATAAAGCACATTGGTCTGTCCCGGAAGAATATCTCCTTTTTCAAGACGATGGGTCATGCTTTCGGAAAATTCCTTAGTCACTACACGTATTTTCTCATCAAGTCGGTTAGGCTCGTCTAACACTATAAGAGTATTGTCCCTGTCAAAATAATCCACAAGGGATACTGTGCTTTTGGCAAAGTAGGAAATATAACTGTCACAGCCTGTCATATCATTAAGAACGAACAGCTTTTCCTTCAGCTCCTCAAAGCTTTTCTTAATTCTGGCGGCCTCTACAAGCCGGTCTTCCTTCGTAAGTATTTTGGCATACTTTTTGGTGTCCTCCTCAACTGCGGCGATTCCGTCAGCAAGGTTGTCGCACATCAAAAGCTCTGTTGCCGGAAATATTTCAAGCTCCTGAATATTCTCAACAGAACGCTGGCTTTCCACGTCAAAGAGTCTCATGGAATCCACCTCTGTGTCCCACAGCTCAATTCGGCATGGATTCTCAGCTGTCAGCGGATAGATATCAATAATTCCGCCTCGAATGGCAAACTGTCCACCGCTTTCTGTCTGTCCAACTCTCTCGTAGCCCATATCTACCAGCTGAGCTGCCAGCTTATTGGCGTCAATCTCGTCCCCCACCCGAAGTGTTCTGGTATATCTGGTAAAAACACCTGGTGGCAAAAGCTTGTCAAGACAGCCATCCGCTGTGGTAATAACCGTAAGCTCTTCATCGTGCAGAAGCCGGTTAATTACCTCAAGTCTGTCTTTTACAATCTGGTTACCGTGGATATCTGCACTGTAGAATATAAAATCCTTGGCCGGATAATATACTACATTTCTATCAACGCCTCTGTAGTCCTCATAAAGCTCTCTCGCCTTAATCTCGGTGTGGGTAATAATAAGCTTACGTCTAAAGCCTTCCCCAATTCCAAAGATAAAATGTGGCTTCTGCTGGTCAACACAGCCAAAAGCCACCGGTACTCTGCCTGGCTTTTTCAGGCAGTCCCTTATATCGTTGTAATATGCCAGCTGATGGACTGGCTGTTCCATTACGTTCATTACTCTCCTTCCCCGTTATCCGTTATAGCGGTTCATGGCGCTGTCTACCCCTTCGCCTATCATACAGTCAACTGCATCACAAGCTCTGTCCAGTGCCTCCTCAACTGCCTGCTCATCTGTCTTGGAGAATCTTCCCAGCACGTGGTCTGCCAGGTCCATTCCTCTTGGCTTATCGCCTACTCCAAACTTAAGTCTTGGAAAGCCCTCGGTTCCCAAATGGGCAATTATGCTTTTAATTCCGTTGTGTCCGCCTGCGCTGCCCTTTTTGCGAACCCTTATTTTACCTGGTTCAAGACTTATATCGTCAAAAAGAACAATTATGTCCTCTGGTGCAACCTTGTAATAATCTGCCGCGGCTCTGATACATTCTCCGCTGAGATTCATATAGGTCATGGGCTTTACGAGAATAACCTTCTCGCCATTAATGGTGCCCTTGCCAATAAGTCCTTTATGCTTGCTCTCTGATATATCTATATTATGCCTTGTGGCATATGCATCTATTATTCTAAAACCCATATTATGCCTTGTGCGGTCATATTTTTTCTCCGGGTTGCCGAGTCCTGCGATTATATACATTATTATACCTGCCTGTTTTCTAAATGTAATCTATAGTATAATACAAGGCGGTCATGTTTTTCAAGTGGCGGTGCACTATCTGCAAAGAAAGATTTGACATTTTCAGCATATTCCCATATTATGTTGATTTAAGAGATACATCAATAAAAGGAGTTGATTTTACTTGGACCCCAGTGTCGTGATCCAAATTGCAGCCCTTATCGTGCTGCTGTTTTTATCTGCATTTTTTTCATCTGCAGAAACATCTTTTGTATCAGTTAATCTGATACGCATGCGTTCCCTTGCCGAGGATGGCAGCAAAAGAGCTGCAAGAGTCATAAGAATTACCTCTGACTCTTCCAAAATGCTTAGCGCAATATTGATAGGCAACAACATTGTCAACCTGTCTGCGTCCTCTCTTGCAACAACGATTACCTTAACGTTGTGGGACAATTCCGCAGTCAGTATATCCACCGGTGTTCTTACGCTGCTTGTTCTTATTTTTGGAGAAATATCACCCAAAACAATTGCAACCACACACGCCGACCGGATAGCTTTGGCATACAGCGGAATTATTTTTGCACTTATGACAGTGCTTACACCAATTATTTTCATAATCAACAAGCTGTCAATTGGATTCCTGTTTATTTTTGGCTACAATCCCAAGAAGCACAAGGCCTCCATCACTGAGGACGAGCTGCGTACAATCGTGGATGTAAGCCACGAAGAGGGTGTTATCGAAAGTGACGAGCGTGAAATGATTAACAATGTGTTCGACTTTGGTGATTCCCAGGCAAAGGATGTTATGATTCCACGAATTGATATGTCATGCATATCCATAGACAGTACCTATGATGAAATTATTGACGAGTTTCGTCAGGACAAATTCACCAGACTGCCTGTATATGAGGAATCTGTTGATAATGTGGTAGGTATCATTAATGTTAAGGACCTGCTGCTGTGTGAGGATAAAAGCTCCTTTAAGGTAAAAGACATTCTTAGGAAGCCTTACTACACCTATGAATTTAAACAT
The DNA here is from genome assembly GCA_964441705.1 of uncultured Butyrivibrio sp. Taxonomy (GTDB): domain Bacteria; phylum Bacillota; class Clostridia; order Lachnospirales; family Lachnospiraceae; genus Eshraghiella. The sequence goes on along the minus strand of CAYTWF010000005.1, from coordinate 11,812 downwards.
ATATCTGAACTTATGGACGAGCTTAAAAAAACCTCTAACAACATAACCATAGTTGTAGACGAATATGGCTCTACAGTTGGTATGATTACTCTTGAGGACCTGTTGGAGGAGATTGTTGGTGAAATCCGAGACGAATATGACGAGGATGAAGAGGATGAGATTGTCAAGCTAAGTGATAGGGAATATATACTTGCAGGCTCTGCAAGACTTAATGACCTGGAAGATATTTTCCAGCTTCCTGACCTTGATGAGGAGGATGACTTTGATTCCATAAGCGGACTGATTATCAAATATCTTGAACACCTGCCACAAAAGGGTGATGAGATTATGCTTGATGGACTGCGATTTGTAGTAGAAGAATGTGATAAGCATAGAATGATTAAGGTTCACGCGTATATCCTTAATACGGATAAAGGCGATGAGCCAGATTAAATTAGTGCCCCGATCAGCGTATGACCGGGGCATTTATTATTCCTCTGGATTCTCTATTCTTTCTCCATCTCCGAAATCAAGAATGTATGGATAATGCGTCTTACGGTTCTCAACCGGAGGCATAGTCATAAATGTATCTCCATAGAAATTACGAAGCATTCCTTTAATATCCCGAGGAAAATCCAGCTCAATATCTTCAAATTTCCATTTCCTGCACGGAAACGTTCTGTTCTTGTACAGCGTATTCCAGTTAGGACTGGTATCTCCCGGAAAACCAAATCTTTTCGTTTCTTTATTGTTATACTTGGTACATATTTTTTTGCATTTGTTGTATAACTTCTTTTTGTCCACCTTGAAAAGTGACATAATTCCATTAACCATTTTGCACACCAGCGTAATAGCCTTGGCTGTAAAGCCCTTTTGATGAAGATATGGCGTTCCAATGCTTCTCAATATAAGGAGCTTGCTGTAAAACCACGCTCTCCACACCTGCATGTTATAAAGGAACTGGTTGTCCGCAAGGTTGTCATATGGATATATATCAAGAAAGATACCACAACTGCAATCCACATTCATAAAGGACTTCTCCACAAATCGCGTGCCACGAATACAAAGTCTCGTAGTCATAAGAGGAAAATTCTCATTATGCTCCGTATTAAGCACGAAATACTTGTCGCTCATGTCCCTCTCCACGATACTGATTAGTCTGTCAAAATCCTTTCGTGGTATCGCCACGTCAATATCGTCGTCCCATGGAATAAATCCGCCATGTCTTATTGCTCCGATTCCGGTTCCAGCTACTGCAAAATATTTCAAATTGTTATCTTCACATATTTTAATAAAATCCTTTAGAATTCCCATTTCCATGGACTGTATTTTCTTAAGTTCCTTGTCTTCGTAGAATTTAGACATAGCTTCCTCCGGTTAATTCAATATTTTACAGTCTCTTTAATGCAGCTATAAGTACGTTGTTCTCTTCTCCTGTACGCACTGCAATTCTAATATACTGTCTGCCCTCGAGTCCTGTTTTATGGGACAGGTCCTTAATAAATATGTTGGACTCAAGCAAAAGCTCTGCAAGACGCCTGCTTGTATACCGTTCTGTGACCTCACACATAATATAGTTGGCCTGAGATGGTACTGGTCTAAGGTAATCAATCTGCTCCAGTGCCTTGAAAAAATCTGCGCGTTCCTTATAGAACTGCTTAAGAGACGCCGTGTAAAGGGACTGGTATTTCTCAAATATCTGCATAAAAAATTCCGCAAAGGAATTAATATTCCATATAGATACACTTTTCTTCATAGCCGCTATTGTATCCCGGTCTCCTGAGGCAATTATTCCAAGTCTAAGTCCTGGAACACCATAGGACTTTGATATACTTTTCACAACAAAAAGACCCGGATGTTCATTAAGGAACTGCTGGTCAAGAAGAGAGGTATTCTCCTCCACATCTGAAAAGTCGACAAAGGATTCGTCTATGATAAGTCGTATACCCTTATTCTGTGCCCAATCCACCAGTCTTAATACATCTTTTTTCATAATATAGCTGCCTGACGGATTATCAGGATTAACAATAAGCAGAGACGCAATATCCTTATCCTCATAAAATTCCATTAAATCATCTGCTGTATAAGAAAAATCCGGTTCACTGCAGTTATATTCCACAAGCTCGGAGCTGTCTTTTCTATTGGCATACTCTTCAAAGGAAGGGTGGAGAACGCCAATTCGTCCTGTATATTCCTCCATAAGAACCTTAATAAGCTCTGCCGCACCGTTGCCTACGCATATGCATTCCTTCTTAAGCCCATAATTCTTGGCTGCAATAAGGCTGTTAATATTCATTCCCGAAGGATATTCTCTAACTAATGTATCCAGATTAGCCTTCATCTCACTTATAAGCTTATCATTAGGGAAATGAGGATTAACCAGATAGCAGAAATCCAAAAGCTTAGGATATCTCCAGTAGCCGCCATATCTGCTCTGCATTCTGTCAAGCTTCTCCGGTCCCTCAAGAAAAATAGTCTCTGCAATATCAAGGTCCTGAACATCATCTATCTCATACCATTTCTCCCCGTTAAGGCGGACTGCTTTAATATGTGGGTCATCAAGAAAGGTAATTACCTTCAATACCTGCTCATAATACACGTTGGTTCCCAGTGCTTTTACATACGCCTCAAGAAATGGCACATAATAAAGCTGTGAAAATTCTTTACTGAATTTATACAGATTAACTGTCTTATAGTATTCATCTACTCTGTTAAAATCAAATTCACGCTTGGATACAAAGGAGCAGATATTACCCTCCTCATCCAATGTTACAACTGTTCCATCCATCCAGCTTTCAAACTTGTCAACAAGTACAAGACTGGAATATGGATTATCTATAAGCTTTCTTATTACCGCTTCCTCAAACACAATATCTGATTCAAGAAGCAGTGTATCATCCTGCAAAAGATAGTCCTTTGCAAGATACAGTGAATATATATTATTGGTCTTATCATATATGCTGTTCTCAACGTATACCACCTCTGTTGTAACATTGAGAGCTGCAATATAATCCTTCAGCTTCTGTCCTTCGTAGCCTACAACAACTACTATTCTTGAAAGTCCCAGACCATCAAGCGTCCTCATCATTCGGTCAATCATAGCCACGCCATTAACCTTAACCATACATTTGGTTGCCTCGCTGGTAAGCTCCTTGAGCCTCTTTCCCATTCCTGCTGCCAGTATCAATGCCTGCATATGTAACCATCCTCTCCGATATCAATCGATATATACTTTTAGAAATTTTAGCATTTTATCAGGGTAAATGCAAGGGTACTAGATAAGTGCCAGTGTTCTTAATATGTATATGAGCACTGTCAGCGTTACCGAGGACAGCAGTGTGGTCAAAACTACAACACTTGAGCTTAATACTTCATCATTTCCCATGTTTTTTGCCATAATGTAACAGGTAACCGTTGTAGGTGAGCCAAGCATTATCGCAATTGCCACAAGTGCCTCGTTACGAAAACCCAATGCCGCTGCCAGCGGTATGAATATAATAGGAAGTGCCACCAGCTTGATAAAAGAAGCTGCAATTGCCGGACCGATTTTAGCAACCGCCTTACCGCCCTCAAAGCCTGCTCCAACCACCAAAAGTGCAACTGGCGTTGCAGTCTGGGCAACACTTGAAATCGCCTTAAGCGGAATTGTTGGAATAGTAATTCCCGCTATAGAAAAAGGCAGTCCCAGCAAAATACCAATAATTATAGGATTTTTGGCTATATTAATCAGTGCCTTTTTAATTGCGCCCCTGCCCTGTGTTCTGTCCTTTGCATTAAACGTTAAAATAATAACGGAATATATGTTAAAAAGAGGGACGGATGAAATAATCATTAAAGGTCCCATGCCTGAACTGCCGTATATATTTTCAATGAATGCAATCCCAAGAATTGCAGCGCTGCTTCGCACACTGGCCTGGGCAAATGCCCCAACCATGCTCCTGTCCTTTATAAACAGTCTCGCCCCAAGCCAGGAAAGACCAAACATTATTGTAGTTACCGCCATACAGAATATGACAAATCGGGGATTAAAATCAGAATGTATGTCCGCAGTGGCTATCTGCTTGAACAAAAGAACGGGCAGAGCCACCTTGAACACATATTTATCAGCAATGCGGGTGAATTCCCTGTTAAAGAAACCCACCCTCATTAGAATATAGCCAAGTACTATGACTATAAATATTGGAATTGTTGAATTAAGACTGAATATCAGGTTATTCATGTATGCCTCCGGGGGACCCGAAGGCTGCTGCCACCGGGACTATAGTGAATTAATGAAGCGTAGAAATGCCGCCTGTCCCGCCTCGTCCCTTTTGAATACACCTGCGTACTCCAGAACCTTGGCAAAAACAAGACCGATTTCATCCTTTACAATAGCGTCTACGTTATCTGCGTTAACATTATCATATTTTTTCAAAAATTCATAGGTCCAGTCTGCATGTTTTTCTATAAGCTGGTTGGAACGGATATCCTTTCCGGTAACAATATAATCCTCAAGTACAGCCAGCTCCTCCTTAAGTCTTGACGGAAGAACTGCCAGCCCCATTACCTCTATAAGGCCGATATTCTCCTTCTTAATATGATGAAGCTCAGCGTGGGGATGATATACTCCAAGAGGGCACTCGTCTGTTGTGATATTGTTTCGCAGGGCAAGGTCCAGCTCATACTTGCCATTCTTGAATCGTGCAATTGGTGTTATGGTGTTATGTGGCTCCCCATCTGTCTGGGCAAAAATAAATGCCGCTTCATCTGTATAGCCTCTCCAGCTTCCAAGAATATGGTCTGCCAGGTCAATTATTCTTTTCTCATCATCGCATCTAAGTCTGATAACGGAAAGAGGCCATTTAACAATGCCTGCTTCCACATCCTCATAGCCCTTGATTGTGAAGTTTTTCTCAATCGGTGCCTTTGCCATTGCAAATTCATAATTACCGCCCTGAAAATGGTCATGGGACAGAATTGAACCACCTACAATTGGCAGGTCCGCATTAGAACCCAGAAAATAATGTGGAAACAGCTTTACAAAATCAAACAGCTTAACAAAGGTATTGCGCTCCACCTTCATCGGGGTATGCTCCCCGTTAAAGACTATGCAGTGCTCGTTATAGTATACATATGGGGAGTACTGAAAGCCCCACTGCGAATCATTAATTGTAATAGGAATAACTCTGTGATTCTCTCTTGCCGGATGGTTGGTTCTGCCTGCATAGCCCTCATTCTCCTTACACAAAAGGCACTTAGGATATCCACTCTGCCTGGCGAGCTTGGCTGCAGCAATGGCTTTAGGGTCTTTTTCCGGCTTACTCAAGTTAATGGTGATATCAATATCTCCATATTCTGTAGTGGTAACCCATTTCATATCTCTGCATACTCTGTATCTTCTAATATAATCAGAATCCTGGCTCAGCTTATAATAATAATCCGTTGCCTCCTTGGGAGATACCGCATACAGCTTGTTAAAATGGTCAATAACTGTTTTCGGTCTTGGCATCAGACAATTCATCAGTCTGGTGTCAAAAAGGTCTCTGTACACAATACTGTCCTCAATTATTCCCTGCTCTGTGGCATAGTCCAAAAGCTCCTTTAAGACCGGCTCCAGCTCCACATTGCAATAGCTTTCCCCATCATCCTCATAATCCTCCAGCTTAAGCTCTGCAAGAACAAGATTGGTTGTATATATTTTTTCCTCTTCTGGGACAAGGCCTGTCTCCACGCCATACGCCACCAGCTTCTTAACTGCTGAATATATCATCTGCTCCACCTCGTATTATTGTGCGTATCCATTAGGATGTGTGCTGTGCCATTTCCATGCAGTTGCTATAATCTCCTCGAGGTCAGCATGCTGTGGATTCCAGCCAAGAACGGTCTTTGCCTTCTCGCTTGATGCAATAAGCTGTGCAGGGTCGCCGGCACGTCTTGGTGTGGTTGTAGCAGGAATCGGATGTCCTGTTACTTTTCTTGCTGTCTCAATTACTTCCTTGACTGTGAATCCAATTCCATTACCAAGGTTGAAAATATTGCTGTCATTACCCTTCATAAGATATTCAACTGCAAGTATATGTGCCTGGGCAAGGTCTGTTACATGGATATAATCTCTGATACATGTTCCATCCTCTGTAGGATAATCATCTCCATAGATGCTGATTGCCTCTCTCTGTCCAAGGGGAACCTGAAGAATCAGTGGAATCAGGTGGGTTTCCGGCGCATGTGCCTCTCCAATCTGTCCGCTCACATGAGCACCACACGCGTTAAAATATCTAAGTGACACATACTTAAGTCCGTGTGCTCTGTCCGTCCACTTGAACATCTTTTCCATGGAAAGCTTGGTCTCTCCATATGCATTGGTAGGCTCAGTCCTGTCTGTCTCAAGAATTGGTACTCTCTCCGGCTCTCCATAGGTTGCTGCTGTTGAGGAAAATACGATTTTGTTAAGTCCATGCGCAACCATTGACTGCAGAAGCACCTTAGTTCCGTTAACGTTATTGTCATAATACTTAAGCGGATTGGTCATGCTCTCTCCAACAAGGGAGTTGGCAGCAAAATGAATTACTGCATCAATTTTCTCCTTATCCAGTACACTGTCAACAAATGCTCTGTCTCTTATGTCTCCCTTGTAAAATCTTGCCTTTGGATGAACTGCTTCGATATGTCCCGTCTCAAGATTATCGATAATTACCACATCCTCGCCTCTCTCAATTAATGCATACACTGTGTGTGAGCCAATATATCCTGCTCCTCCTAATACTAATACTGTCATTTTCCTGTCCTCCTGTTGACCTGTTATTATTGCCGTCTGTTAGATACGGCCTGCTCCCTCTCCAACCTCTACAACATAAAAATCTGCTGCGTAACCGATTGTCTTCTCATACTCTTCACCTACCTTGGCGATAAAGTTCTCTATTGCGTTATCCTTTACAATGCTGACTGTACATCCGCCAAAGCCTGCTCCCGTCATTCTTGAACCAATTACACCATTCTGTCTCAGTGCCGCCGCAACAAGTGTATCAAGCTCTATGCCTGTTACCTCATAGTCATCTCTTAGTGAATCGTGGGATGCAATCATAAGTCTTCCAAATTCATTAATGTCTCCAGCCTTAAGTGCTGCAACCGCCTTAATCGTTCTCTGATTCTCATACACGGCATGTCTGGCGCGTCTTTGCCTTACCTCGTCCTTTATTGCTGACTTATACTGCTCAAACTGGTCCTCTGTAAGGTCTCCAAGGCTGTTAATTCCAATAACCTGTTGCAGCTCCTCAAGGGCTTTTTCGCATTCTGCTCTTCTCTCATTATACTTGGAATCTCCAAGTCCTCTTTTCTTATTGGAGCATGCAATAACAATTTTGGCATCCTCAAGCACGATTGGTGCATATTCATAGGAAAGGTCTGAGGTGTCAAGAAAAATAGCGTTGTCTTTTTTACCCATTGCTATTGCAAACTGGTCCATAATTCCGCAGTTAACCTTGTTAAAATTATTCTCTGAATACTGTCCAATAAGCGCAATGTCTATCATTCCCACGCCAAAATCATACATGTCATTAAGCATAACTCCTGTTCCTACCTCAACTGATGCAGAGGATGACAAACCTGAGCCGTTAGGAATGTTGCCGAACAGCAGCATATCAAAGCCATTGGTTATCTTGTAGCCCTTCTCACCAAATGCCCACATAACTCCCATTGGGTAGTTGGTCCAGTCGGCAGCCTCTGTCCACTTAAGCTCATCCAGACTTCCTTCAAGGATTCCCAGTCTTTCAAAGTTATCCGAGTAAAATCTAAGCTGTCTGTCCGCTCTTTTTCTTACTATAAAATATGTTCCAATTGTAAGTGCACACGGAAAAACATGACCTCCATTATAGTCTGTGTGCTCACCAATCAGATTAACTCGGCCTGGTGCAAAATATGCTCTGATATCTCCGCCTTCACCAAATCTCTCCTGAAATCTTTTAATTAATTCTTCCTTCATTATCCTGCTCCTATCTGTATATTATTTTCATATTAATATCCTGTCTGTAATCTCCAAAGCAATCGCCAAAAAGATTCATCCCTCCCTGGTGAACTGCATCCTCTGCAATTCCCAGCCTCACTGCTATATATCCCTGTTCTGTCAGATTATATTCATCAAGCGTTAAATCGCTTATTTTGTCATCATCAATATATGTACCTCTGGATGTCAGCTTCCAGGTCTTAAGCTTGCCATACTGAGTGTTCTTATCCGGCCACCACTCCGGGTTAAGCTTTCCTCGTCTTCCGCCATAATCTGCCGGGCATTCCCAGGTTCCTGCCGCTATCCCGTTAACCCAAAGAGTTATGTCCGATGGCCAGTCCAGATTGTACTCATGGTCCTCTGCGCATATCTCTGCAGATATCTCGATTCTTCTTATATCTCTTCCATCAATCATATGATTAGGAAAACGATATTCTACATATCCGTTGCCCAGCCACAACAGCTTTGCAAGGGTTCTCTCCGGATTATAGAAGCTTCGGGGTTCATCCTCTTCATCAATAGGTCCCTTCTCGCTGACAATTCCGCAGGTTGGTACTACCTTATAATCAACAAAATTCCCTATTGGCATACTGACAATCTCTGACTTATCGTCTGCATCCTCTGTCTCAAAACACAGATTCATCTGCGCTGCTATTCTGTAGCAAAGCTTTGCTGAGCCTCTTACCCCTGCCTGTACTTCTGTTCCAATAAGTCCTGCTTCCTCAAGCACCTTTACGTTCAGTGCCGCAGAAGACGCCGGTATATCCAGCTTCTCAGCAATCTCGTTGACATTGAGTTTATTGGCACACAATAATCTGAGAATCTTTATTCTTACAGGTGATGAAAGTGCCTTGCCCACAAGAGTAAGCAGGTCTGTATCATCCAGCGTATAATTTAAAATTTTCTCCACGTTTGCCCTCCGATTAAAACATAATTTATGTTTATATCCATTATTTATGTTTATACTACCATATAATGTCCGCGACGTCAAGAGGTTAGGCCAGAACCGTCCCTCCGGCCTATTGCGCAAAGAGGACCTGTCCACTCCCGCGTAGTGAACAGGTCCTCTGTCTCTCTTATAATGTAGTTATTCCATGTCTGGTTCGTTGGCAGCCATCTCATATGCGTCAAGAATCTGCCTCTGTATACGGTCCCTCGTCTCAGAATTAATCGGATGAGCAATATCTCTGTATTCTCCATCAATTGACTTCTTGCTTGGCATCGCAATGAACAAGCCCTTCTCTCCATCAATTACCTTGATATCATGAACAACAAATTCATTATCAATTGTAATTGATACAACAGCCTTCATTTTACCTTCCTTGGCAACCTTTCTTACTCTGACATCTGTAATCTGCATGTGTGTTACCCCTTCCTGCTTATGCGTATGATACATTATTAGCTGTTACCCGATACAGCGTTATCGACCCTTAATAATTATGTCAGGCTCTTAATCAGATAAAAAATCTCTCGTTCTTCTCCACAACGATTCTAATCTGACCATCCTCTCCAACATACTTACTATTGGCGCGAATCGTATCACGGCTCTCCACAATGCAATTCTCAAGATAGGTATTGTCTCCAATATGTACATCATTGAGAATAATGCAGTTCTTAATAACACAATTGTTGCCAACATATACTTTCTTAAATATTACTGAATCCTCAACATTGCCATTGATAATACATTCACTGGCAACAAGGCTGTTCTTAACCTCTGCTCCAGGATTATATTTGGCCGGTGCCAGGTCATCCACCTTGGAATATATATCTGAATACTCCTTGAAAAAATAATCCCTGATATCTCTCTTAAGGAAATCCATATTAGTCTTAAAATATGACTCAACAGTTGATATATTGCTCCAATAGGTATTCATCTTATAGCCATACATCTTCCTAACATTCTTATATCTGATAATAATGTCACTTACAAAATCATATCTGCCTTCATCATATGCTTTCTGAAGAAGTTCAATAAGAAGTCTTCTTCTTATTACATATATTCCTGTTGATACAGTCTTAAGAGTAGTTGCAATAGGCTTCTCCTCAAATTCAACTATTCTGGTATCATCATCCATCTTAACGACGCCAAATCTTCTGGCATCATCTGAGCTGTCGATGTCCTTAACAACTACTGTTACATCAGCTTTTTTCTCAATATGATATTCAAGAACCTTGTTATAATCCAGCTTGTACACACCATCGCCAGATGCAATTACAACATATGGCTCGTGACAATTCCTGAGGAAATCCAGATTCTGATAAAGTGCATCTGCTGTACCTCTGTACCATACACTGTTCTCAGAGGTAATAGTTGGATTAAAAACAAATAATCCTCCCTGCTTACGTCCGAAATCCCACCACTTTGAGGAGCTTAAGTGCTCATTAAGTGACCTGGCATTATACTGTGTAATTACTGCAACCTTGCCGATATGTGAATTAGACATATTACTCAAGGCAAAATCAATTGTTCTGTAGCTACCGCCAATTGGCATTGCTGCGATTGCTCTTTTGTTGGAAAGCTCACGCATCAGCTTATTATTACCACCTGCTAAAATTACTCCTACTGCTCTCATCGCTCTTCACCTGCCTTAATTATATATCCGCCACTTTCCAGTACTCCATCAGGGTAATCTGCAAGCTCAGTAACTCCGGAGATAGCTGTATTCCTTCCTACTGTAACCTGTGGTGGTATATATGTATTCTCTCCAATTGTGGCAAGGTCAAAAGTATAGACCTTAGTATCAAGCTTACTCTCAGCGTATTCACCGGTACCTATTACGGAATTCTCACCAATCTCTGAGTTCTCGGCAATAATTGCTTTGTTAATCTTGGCACCCTTATTGATAACGGTATTCTGCATAATGATAGAATCCTCTACCACCGCACCCTCTTCAATGGTTACACCACATCCGATTACCGAATTAGTAACTGTTCCATACACCTCACAGCCTGCACCGATTATGCTTCGCTCAATTCTTGCATCTGAGGATACATACTGAGGTGGCAGAGCATCTGCCTTAGTGTATATTTTCCACAGCTCCTCATAAAGATTGAACTCAGGTACAATATCAATAAGCTCCATATTGGCTTCCCAATATGAACCAAGTGTACCTACATCCTTCCAGTATCCGTTATATTCGTAAGCAAAGCATCTCTTATTATTCTCAAAGCAATATGGAATAATGTGCTTACCAAAATCACAGCCCTTCTGGTCCTTCATCTTAACAAGTGCCTCTTTAAGTACCTTCCAGCTGAAAATATAGATTCCCATTGAAGCAAGATTACTTCTTGGATTCGCCGGCTTTTCTTCAAATTCTGTTATTCTATTGTCCTCGTCAGTAATAAGTACACCAAATCTGCTGGCTTCCTCTAATGGCACAGGCATTGCTGCAATCGTGACATCTGCATTGCTTGCCTTGTGATAGTCCAGCATTATCTCATAATCCATCTTGTAAATATGGTCACCTGATAAAATAAGTACATAATCAGGATTGTAAAGCTCCATATAATCAAGATTCTGGTATATGGCATTAGCTGTACCTGTATACCATTCACTGCTTGTACTTCTCTCATAAGGAGGAAGTACTGTAACCCCGCCTACATTACGGTCCAAATCCCATGGAATTCCAATTCCAATATGGGTATTGAGTCTCAGTGGCTGATACTGTGTAAGAACACCTACAGTATCAATTCCTGAGTTGATGCAGTTGCTCAGTGGAAAATCGATTATTCTGTATTTACCACCAAACGCTACAGCCGGCTTGGCTACCTTCGACGTAAGTACTCCAAGTCTGCTGCCTTGTCCCCCAGCCAATAACATGGCTATCATTTCTTTTTTCACCATTTGATCAC
>CAYTWF010000004.1:39854-77387 GCA_964441705.1 uncultured Butyrivibrio sp. | reverse complement strand
TTACTTGTGACAGCTACGTAACAATGTCAGATGGTACCGGTATTGTTCATATTGCACCTGCATTTGGTGAAGATGATGCCAAGGTAGGACGTAAATATGACCTTCCATTTGTTCAGTTTGTAGATGGAAAGGGTGATTTAACAGAAGAGACTCCTTATGCAGGTGTTTTTGTTAAGAAGGCAGACCCAATGGTATTAAAAGACCTTGATGCGGAGGGCAAGCTTTTTGATGCACCTAAGTTCGAGCATGATTATCCATTCTGCTGGAGATGTGATACACCACTTATCTACTATGCAAGAGAATCCTGGTTTATCAAGATGACCGAAGTTAAGGATGATTTGATTCGCAATAACAATACAATTAACTGGATTCCGGAGACAATTGGTTCAGGCCGTTTCGGAGCATGGATTGAGAATGTTCAGGATTGGGGAATCAGCCGTAACAGATACTGGGGTACTCCGCTTAATATCTGGCAGTGCGAGGATTGTGGTGAAATGCATTCAATCGGCAGCATTGCAGAGCTTAAGGAGCTGTCAGACAACTGTCCGGATAATATAGAGCTTCACCGCCCATATATTGATGCCGTTACAATAAAGTGTCCAAAATGCGGCAAGACAATGAAGAGAGTTCCAGAGGTTATTGACTGCTGGTTTGATTCAGGAGCAATGCCATTTGCACAGCACCATTATCCATTTGAGAATAAAGAAGTATTTGAGTCACAGTTCCCGGCAGACTTTATCTCCGAGGCTGTAGACCAGACAAGAGGATGGTTCTATTCACTCCTTGCAGAATCAACCCTTCTTTTTAACAAGGCGCCATATAAGAACGTAATTGTACTTGGACATGTCCAGGATGAGAATGGACAGAAGATGAGCAAATCCAAAGGCAACGCAGTTGACCCTTTTGATGCACTTACAACACATGGAGCAGATGCTATAAGATGGTATTTTTACTCCAATTCAGCTCCATGGCTTCCTAACCGTTTCTATGATAAGGCAGTAACAGAAGGACAGCGTAAGTTCCTTGGTACAATTTGGAACACATATGCATTCTTCGTACTTTATGCTAATATTGATAATTTTGATGCAACCAAATACTCACTTGATTATGATAAGCTTCCGGTAATGGATAAGTGGATTCTGTCCAAGCTTAATTCTCTTGTAAAGTCTGTTGATGGCTTCCTTAATGATTACAAGATACCTGAGACAACAAGAGTTCTTGAGGAGTTTGTTGATGACCTTAGTAACTGGTATGTAAGACGTTCAAGAGAGAGATTCTGGGCCAAAGGAATGGAGCAGGATAAGATTAATGCTTACATGACATTATATACCTCATTGGTAACTCTTTGTAAGGTTGCAGCACCAATGATACCTTTCATGACAGAGGAGATATATCTTAATCTGGTTAAGAGTATTGATAAGGATGCCCCTGAAAGTGTTCATCTGTGTGATTATCCAACAGTTAATGAAGCATGGATTGATAAAGACCTTGAGAAAAACATGGATGAGGTTCTTAAAATTGTTGTTGTTGGACGTGCCTGCCGTAATGGAGCTAACATCAAGAACAGACAGCCAATTGGAACAATGTATGTAAAAGCACCAGCCGAGCTTTCTCAGTTCTATAAAGAGATAATTGAGGATGAGCTTAATGTTAAGAATGTTGAATTCAGAGATGATATGAGAGAATACAGCTCATACAGCTTTAAGCCACAGCTTAAGACCGTTGGACCTAAGTATGGAAAGCTTCTTAATAAGATTCGTCAGGCTCTTACTGAGCTGGATGGCAATAGTGCAATGGATACCCTTAATAATGAAGGTCAGCTGACCTTTGATTTTGACGGAGATAAGGTAGAGCTTACCAAAGAAGACTTATTAATCGAGGTTGCACAGACAGAAGGCTTTGAATCAGTATCAGATAATGGAGTAATGGTGGTTCTTGATACTAATCTTACACCTGAGCTTATTGAAGAGGGCTTTATAAGAGAGCTTATCAGTAAGATTCAGACTATGAGAAAAGAAGCCGGATTTGAGGTAATGGATAAAATTACTGTATATTCCAAGGGAAACGACAGGATTGGAGAACTTTTAACAAATAACTCTGATGAGGTTAAGAGAGAGGTACTTGCAACCGATATCGTATTAGGTGATACTAAGGGATATACCAAGGAATGGAATATTAATGGGGAAGATGTAGAGCTGGGAGTTTCTAGGAACTGATTATATCCGGGGCATAATGCCCCGGTAATTGAATGGAGAACACCTATGGAAAAAATGGATTTTAATAAGGAAGATTTTAAGAAGCATGTAGTCAGCATGGTTAAAAGCATGTACAGAAAGACTATTGATGAGGCCAGCAAGCAGCAGGTATTTCAGGCGGTAGCTTATACCGTTAAGGATTACATAATCGACAGATGGATAGCAACACACAAGGAATTTGAGAAGCAGGATGCTAAGACAGTGTATTATATGTCAATGGAATTCCTTATGGGACGTGCTCTTGGCAATAATATGATTAATCTTACCTGTTATAATGAGGTAAGAGAGGCACTTGACGAGCTGGGCTTTGACCTGAATGTAATTGAGGACCAGGAGCCTGACGCTGCTCTTGGTAATGGTGGACTGGGTCGTCTTGCAGCATGCTTTCTTGATTCACTTTCAACTCTGGGATACCCGGCATACGGCTGTGGAATCAGATATAAATATGGTATGTTTGCACAGAAAATTGAGAATGGATATCAGAAGGAAATTCCTGATGACTGGCTTAGAGATGGCAATCCATTTGAGATTAAGAGACCGGAGTATGCAGTTGAGGTTCGCTTTGGCGGATATGTAAGAAGCTATCAGGATGAAACAGGTCGTGACCATTTCATTCAGGAGGGCTATCAGTGTGTACGTGCCGTTCCTTATGACCTTCCGGTTGTGGGATATGGCAATAATATAGTTAACACCCTCAGAATATGGGATGCTGAACCAATTGTTCAGTTTAATCTGGATTCCTTTGATAAGGGCGATTATCAGAAGGCAGTTGAGCAGGAGAATCTTGCCAAAACAATATGCGAGGTTCTTTATCCTTGTGATGACCATTATGCAGGCAAGGAGCTGAGACTTAAGCAGCAGTACTTTTTTGTATCTGCCAGCGTTCAGCGTGCCGTTGCCAAGTATAAGGAGAATCATGATGACATTAGACAGCTTCATGAGAAGGTATGCTTCCAGCTTAATGATACACACCCAACAGTTACAGTTGCAGAGCTTATGAGAATACTTATGGATGAGGAAGGTCTTACATGGGATGAGGCATGGAATGTAACAACCAAAGCCTGTGCATATACCAACCATACAATTATGGCTGAAGCATTGGAAAAATGGCCAATTGAGCTGTTCTCAAGACTTTTGCCAAGAGTATATCAGATTGTTGAAGAGATTAACAGAAGATTCGTTGAAGAGATTAGAAGCAGATATCCTGGCAATCAGGGCAAAATAGCTTCAATGGCAATTATATATGATGGACAGGTTAAAATGGCAAATCTTGCAATTGTTGCAGGCTATTCAGTTAACGGCGTTGCCGCCCTTCATACAGAGATACTTAAGAATGAACAGCTTCATGATTTTTATGAAATGATGCCTGAGAAATTTAATAACAAGACTAATGGTATTACCCAGAGAAGATTCCTTCTCCATGGTAATCCACTTCTTGCAGACTGGGTAACACGTAAGATTGGTGATGAATGGATTACTGACCTTGCTCAGCTTAACCGACTTAAGGTATATGCTGATGACGAGCTTAGCCGTCAGGAGTTTATGCAGATTAAGTACCAGAATAAGCTTAGACTTGCAGCCTATATTAAGGAGCATAACGGAATTGATGTTGACCCTAGGTCTATATTTGACGTACAGGTTAAGCGTCTTCATGAATATAAGAGACAGCTGCTTAATATTCTGCATGTAATGTATCTGTATAACAGGATAAAAGAGCATCCGGAAATAGATATGTACCCAAGAACCTTTATTTTTGGTGCAAAGGCGGCGGCAGGCTATAGAAGAGCCAAGCTTACAATAAAGCTTATTAACAATGTTGCCAATGTTATCAATAATGATTCATCTATTAACGGTAAGCTTAAGGTTGTATTTATTGAGAATTACAGAGTTTCTAATGCTGAGACAATATTTGCAGCAGCAGACATCAGTGAGCAGATATCTACAGCAAGTAAGGAAGCCTCAGGAACCGGTAATATGAAGTTCATGCTTAATGGTGCACTTACTCTTGGTACAATGGATGGAGCCAATGTTGAGATAGTTAATGAGGTTGGCGAGGAAAATGCAGTAATTTTCGGAATGTCAGCTGATGAGGTTATTAATTACGAGAAGAATGGTGGATATAATCCACAGGATATCTTTAATAATGACCAGGAGATAAGACAGGTGCTTATGCAGCTGATTAACGGCAGATATTCACCAGAGGATCCTGAAATGTTCAGAGATATATATAACTCACTTTTATATGATGCCAAGCCAGATGTGTATTTTATTCTTAATGATTTCCGTTCATATGCGGATGCCCAGGCAAGAATGGAGGCTAAGTATCGTGACAGTGAGGGATGGGCGCGTTCAGCAATGCTTAATGTAGCATGCAGTGGAAAGTTCTCATCTGACAGAACAATTGAAGAATATGTAAGAGATATATGGCATCTTGATAAGGTCAAGGTTGAGCTGTAGACAATAATGAGAGCACATATGGCAAAGGGTTAGCTAACCCGATGCTGTATGTGTTTTTTTATATGTACAGCAGCAGGCTCTGGGGATAGTAAAATATTTTTTGCTGTGATATACTTGAATAAAATATACAATGTGGGAGGATATATGGGTTTTTTTCAAAGGGTAAAACACAATATTGGATACCTTATAGCGGCTGCGGCAGCCATGGTATCGGTGATAGTATTATTGATGGGATATTTGTCTGAGAATAGGGAATCCAGTAAGGACTATTCAGGAACATACGTATCTGGAGGCGGTAATAAATACAATGGTGAAGCCGGTGAGTCAGACAAAATAGAGGCATCCATTGGTAATGGCAGTTATTATGTGCTCAATATTGAGAAAAGTGGAGATGATTATCTTGTCACTTTTACGGTAGGTCTTTGTTACAGGGATTATGGAATCGAATATGACGAGGCTGGTCCTGTAAAGGTTTTGGCAGATGATATTCAGGGTAGTGCCATTAAGCTTAAGGATGAATGGAACAATAAGGAAAATAAAAGACAATTTGACACAATTGAGCTTACCTTTCTTAATCAGTCAGTGAACGTCAGTTCAAAGTATGATGAATATTTTGGGGATACTCTTTTATTAATGAAGGAGCCGGTTACAGTTGATGATACATTGCTGATAGTGAGAATGATATTCATTTTTATGGGGATTGCAGGGTGTGCAGGCATGATTCTACTGAGTATCAGACGCTCTGGCAGAAGGCTGATTATGCCTGGAATTGTGGCAGCAGCAATGCTTGTGATTATGGTTATATCTATAAATACCGCTGATGACAGGCGGTGTGGAGTGTTTGAATTTGATTATACAGGTTCCGTTACTATGGAGTCAGATTCAATTGATACTGTTTTTACCGATGTTGATATCCAGGAAAAGGTCTATGTAGATATTGTCAAGGTTGGAGATGATAATTATCTGACAGGAATCAGTATTATATATGCAGATAGAAATATGGCGATAGCTTCTTCTATAACTGATACTACATGTGATGGCAATGCTCTTATTTTGGGCAATGATTATATTACGTACATGCTTTCCGATGACCCGGTTGACAGAGTCAGGATTGAGAATAATACCTTATATCTGGAAACGATGAGATTGCTTGGTACCTATTATGCACTAGATGAGTATAAGATGAAGCCGTGCTATACTACTACGCTGGGGAATTACGGCATATATCTGGGAATAGCCGGGGGAGTAGTTATTCTTTTGACAATACTTGGGATTGTAATTAAGCGAAGCCATACAGCACTACCTCCGGTTGTTGTCAGCTGCAGACAATATCGTATAGCCGGAATTGTCTATATAGGTGATACCTATCGTGATATTGCAGAGCGGATTGTGGAGTATACAAGAGGACGCAAAGTGGTGGTAGAACAAGATGTATTTACAATTGAGGATTGCGTAATCAATAATCCTGAATATCAATTAATTGATAAAGACTTACAGAAATCATACGAGGAGCTTACAGGAATTACTCAGAAGTCCATGTATAGGGTTGTGAATCCTTTGGATAATCAGGAATCAGAGATAACATATATTATTGGAAATGGAGCAGCAGATTATATTATTAAGCTGGCTCAGGATATGGTTGTATGTGTATATGGACTGGAGGTAGACGCATGAAGAAGGTAGCAGCATTAATTATGGTACTGGCTCTATGCTGTCTTAGTGGATGCGTCAGAACCTACAATAATATTGATGTCGCATATGAGGTATGCGGAATAGTAACTGACTATTCGATAGCTGGCAGCAGCTGTACTATTACATTGGAAATGGTTAATTACTTGAAAGGATATCCTAAAGAGGGGTATTTTCAGCATGGAGAATACGGATTATATGACTATGGTATCAATAGCGATGCTTTGAACAGCTATTATTTTGACCAGGGATTTCAGAAGCAGTTTGAGCTTGACATAGATACAGATGAGCTTAAAGCATATGTTGAAGAGCTTAAGGATAACCGTGATAAAATTTCTTTTATTACAATTAAGAACGGCAGGGCTACAGGTGCAAGGCTTACTTCAGATAGTTTAAGTGAGCCGGTTAAGTATGAGAATAATATTAAGTATGAGCTGCCCTGCTTTGACTACTATGATTTTGGGGCGCAGGAGGATTCATTATACATTTATGCAGGGAGTAATTACCGGTTTGATATTAGTGACAGTAATACAGGTGACAGTTTTAGTGTTACAGATTTAGCAGAGGAGAATTTGTATTTTTATGTAATAGATATTGACTCTAACGATGCAGCAACGGAGCTGCTGTGCCAGACCGAGACCGGTAAAAATTTTATTTTGTATGAGAGCTATGATAATGGTTGGAAATCCAATGTCTTAATACTTAATGGGGAGCTGTCTTTTGATGGTAATGGTATATTACGTGCATATATTAATGAGGATACACCATACGAATATATTGAGGTTGAGAAAGTGATGTATACTGGTGATACCTTTCAATGTGATACTGATGAGGCGTATAGGGACAGCAGTTTAAAGGATTATTATCTCAATTACAGCTATGCTGATGGTAAGCTTGTATATGAGGGAATTGATACAGCATACTAGCAGAAATGTTATTAACAAAGGTGGAGGATATGCGGGTGCATCTGAATAAGAGAAATGTAATTAATTTAATTGCAGTAATTGTGTTTGCAGTATCAGCTGCAGCTCTCTTTATTGCTTCATTTATAATTAAGAAAGACCAATATGTGGGCCAGTATAAGTACGTTCCGGATTATGAATCTGGGGATAGGATGCTGTCGGTCTATGGTGAGGTTATAACTATAATATCTGATTCAGAACCACGGGAGGCAGAATATACAGTTAGCGTTAATCCCAGTGGAGATGCTTATAAGATAGAGCTTGATATTGAATGGCAAAATGGGGATGACAGGCTGGACAGTACACAGACGGCTATAGCGGCTAAGAGTGAGCTTAGCTGTGTGGTACTGGATTTGTCTGACAAGTCAAGAGAAGCCATGACATACGTAAGCGGTGAGGAGGTAACGAAGGCAAAGCTTTATTTTCTCAATAATTCTGTAGTCATAACTGATGACAGAGAGTATGGCTTTGGTGCAGTTACGCTGTTAAAGACAGATGAAGGGGCTGATATTACGCCTATAATCAGGATTATCTGTCTTGCTGTAATGGGATTGTCAGGTCTGATTGCAGCACTTATATGTGGAAAGAATAAAAAGTGGGTACCTCCACTTGTGCTTGCAGCAGCTGCATTACTGCTGATAGTTGTATATAATGTAAATAAAATGAATAGCAGCACGGATACCTGGTATTATGATTCGGATTACTCGGTTATTTTTGCACCACCGCAAAGCATAATCGACAAGGAAAGCTTTGTCCATGACAGAGTTATTCTTGATATGGGGACTAATTATTATACTCACAGCACATATGATAAGCCGGATGAGAACACCTATATGATTGGCGTTTCCATAATTAATGGGATGAATAGCCGCAATGTGTATTCCGGAGTATTGCTGGCACAGCCTACGGATGACCCGGATTTAATGCATATCTACAGCAGTTCAGATGCGCTGATGGATTATCTTGTAAATGGGGGCAGCTATGGGGGCAGCATTAACGGTAATGTATTGAAGCTTAATGATTATGAAGGGACAGGAGTTGGAAACAGCTACGAGCTTAAGGATTACAGTACACATTCGGAGGCAGATTATAACTGGTGTCTGGAGCTGCTTGTAGTTGGTATAATACTGGCAGGAGGGATTATCAGTTATTTTGCAGCAGGCAATGTGGCTGCTGTTGATTTTGTTAAGACTGGAAATATTATAGCGGTAATAAAAAACAATTTAATTTATTTTATAATGGTAATCATATGCATAGTATCTATAATTATACTAACGACCGGTTCCCTGTGTCTTAGAACAGGGGATAAGGATTACTCAGGCACTTATATATATAACAGCCCTCAGAATATAAAGTATGATGCTCTTGCCAATTCATATTATATGGATAGGGTTACCTATTACCTTAATGGTGGAAATACATATGAATTGCAGGTGGAACGTGATGGAGATGACTATAGACTGCAGCTTTTGTATTCCTACTATTCTGAGGGCGTTTCAGAAAACTGCAGTACAGACTGGATTAGCGTTGGGAAGGATGATATTAAGGAGGTTGAGATTCCTCTGTCCTCCAGGTGGGAGCAGAACTTTTCAGGACTGGCAGGTTCAGCAAAGCTTACTTTTTATAAGGATTCTGTGAGTATTACCAGGGCAGATGATAATGAATTGTATAATATAAGCTATGTACTTCTTAAAACACCCATTGAAACTAATAACTCTGCAGCAGCTGCAAGAATTATGGGAATAATACTGTGTACTGTTTCGTGTGCAGGCATGGTAATACTGAGTGTCAGACGCTCCAGAAAGAGACTTATAATTCCGGCAGCTGGTGGGGTTATCATGCTGTTGCTGCTTACAGTTATAAGACCGGCTAAAACAGATGCTTTTGAAGGTATGTATTGCGGTAAGGTGGATGGTAAGGTTAATCTGGCTATGGATGAACTGCAGCAGAATTATAATACAGTTAATGTGCCGTTTACAATATATCTGGATATAGCCCGCAGGACTGAGGATACATATTCAGCAGCACTTAGCATTGTTAATGATTACAACAGCTATACAGTTACAACGGGCTGTCTGGAGTTTGAAGTTGATGATAATTATCTGGAGCTGGTGAGCACAGATAATTATTCTATCCTTAGTTATCTTACTGATAAGGAGGCTGACCACTGCCATCTGGAGGATAATGTTCTATATCTGGAAATATCTGCTGCACTGGGTCAGTACAATGTTCTGGATGAGATAGATTTGAAACCATATATGATGCCACTGGAAAATTCCTATAACAGGTATATGGAATATATTCCGGGTGCAGCATTGCTGGTTATCATGCTGATAATGGTTATTGCAGGAGCAGGCAAAAAAGAGCTTCATATTCCGATTAGAAGGTGCGCATACACGATTAGTGATATTGTATATATATCGGAAACCTATAAGGACATAGAAGGCTGGCTTAGAGCAAGTGTTGTAGGAACAAGGGCGGTTGTTAACGACGATATGTTTTTCGTAGAGGAGGGTGTTATTGGTTCGCCCCAATATACATTGGTTAATTCTCAGCTTGGAAAAGGCTATTGCGATATTTCAGGAATAGAAGCGCAGACAATGTATACACCTGTGGATTCCACCGCAGCGGAAAAGCCGGATATTACATATATAATTACTAACGGTAAGAAGGATTATATTATTAAGCTTGCGCAGGATATGATTGTGTGTGTATACGGACTGGAGGTGACCGAATGAAAAGAGCTATTGCAGCATTAATTCTAAGCCTTACGGTTGTGGGCTTGACAGGGTGCACCAGCTTTGCCACCCTTGTGGACAATACTCATAAAATATGTGGAATCATTAGAGATTATAAAGTGAGTGGGCATAATTGCTGCGTAACGGTGCAGCTGGTAAGCTACTCAATGGGGATGCCAAACGTACAATATTTTCAGCATGGGGATAAGACGCTGGCGGAGATTGCCAGTGAGGATGAACAGCAGGAAATATATTATTTTGATGGGGAGTCAAGCAGGGAGCTTAGCTTTAACAGGTATGAGCTGGGGGTATATGGTGACGATATTGATGCTCTTAAGGATAAAATAAGCATATTCACAGTTCAGGGGGACAGGATTATTGATGCTGAGCTGACGGATGGAGAGCTTATGACACCAGTTCAATATGAAAATAATGTGTTATATGAATTATCACCTGAAGGAGTATATTACTATGGACTGGATTATGGCAGGATATATATAAATCCTTTATCCAGCAGTGAAATCAATCTTATTGCCTGGGATTACAGCTATGATATTGAAGTCTTTGGAGACAGTGATGATAATATATATGTGTACATGATAGATATTGATGCCTCCGATGATAAAACAGAGCTGCTTTTTCAATCGGTGAGCGGCAAAAATGCCATCCTGTATTATAATGAGGACGGAAGCTATGACGTACTGACAATTAATGGAGAGCTTTCTTTTGATGGAAAAGGAAGGCTTGAAGCATACATATATGAGGGCTGTGCCAATGGTCTGCTTAATACATTTTCAGAGGTTGTGTTTAATAATGTTGAGTCTGGAATTGTCGATTATACATCGCAGACCGGGAGTTATGCTGTATACAGTTATAATGGCAGCAGCCTTGAATTTGACGGAATACATGAGACCAGTGAGGTAGGACAGGATGATTAAAAGGTATATACGCAGTAACATATTGCCAATTGTAATTGCCGTACTGATGGCTATCCTTACAGCGGTTCTTGTTATTTTATCTGTATTGTCCCAGCCATATGGAAATGAAGCTACCTGTGAGGGACAGTATGTTGGAACCTATACAGCAGACGATGGTGTAGGAACCAGGGTTATCGAACTATCCCAGAGGGACGGTTCTTATGGTATAGAAATGACCGATGCCGTTGAGTCGCCGGATAATAATCTATATCAATATGATGTGCTGGTATCCGAGGATTTTACCTTCAGCGACCAGGACTCTGCCAGCGTACATATGATATCCAAGGTACAGGGCTATGATTACCTTATGAATGTATATTATATGGGGGACCATCTGCTGGTATCCCTTAATGACAACTACACAGAATACGGTAATGAGATTGTACTTGACAGGACATGTATCACACACCACACCTCATATGAGACTGCACAGACTGTAGTTATTATTTGTCTGATTATTGCAGCGCTTGTACTGGCAGCAGCTATAGCACGAAGAAAAAAACTTTTTGGCGCTGTCATAATGCTTGTTGTGTCAGCTATAGGAATTATTTGGATTATGAGAAACGTATACACTCCCAATTATCAGGGAACCTATAGCTTTGACCTTTCTGATATCGAGAATGAGGATGAAGAGACCTTGGGTGGTGTAAAAGCCTTAAATATGTATATACACCAGAAAAATAACGGTGATTATATATATGTAATCAAATGTGTATACGATAACACCGCTAACAAAATAGTGTCTTCTGACAGCACAACACCTTCAGAGATAATAATGACCTTTGCATATAAGGTGGCCAAGGGCAAGATTACTCAGAGGCTGACAGGCAGCCAGCTTGCAATAATATGGAGCTATGTTGAAGGTCAGGAGATTAAAAGCCTTGATATAATCAGAACAGATACTGGTGCAGTGGCCGTTGCCAATGGCGCCGGAGTTAAAAATGAACACATAACCTATACTCTTAACAAAGAAGAAAAATTACTGCTGTATCAGCAGCTGCCAATTGCAATGCTAATTGTTCCAACCATATATATTGGGATATGTATAGCGCTGCTATTGAGAAAAAGAAAAGAAATAAGGAGCAGGGACCCTTTTGCGTCCGTATACAATGAATATATCATAAAAGATATCACATACATTTGCCCGGAATATCAGTCAATGAAAAATTATTTTATCCAGAATGTACTCGGTGGGAGAGTTAGAATTATGAGAGATTACTTTGCAGTTAATGATTCTGGTCTGGCAAACCCATTATATACAAAAGCTGCAGCAACAGAATATGAGTCAGCACTTGGTGTTAAAAGGTGCAGTGCTTACGAGGTTGTTGGTGGTGAGGATGTGGACTATGTTCTTTTGCTTCATAACAAAAAAATGGAGCTGGCTGTGAGACAGACGGGAAATCTGGTATATATATACAGTCTGGAGGTGGTTCATGATGAAAAATAGACTGGCTGCCATGATGGGAGCCTTGGGACTGATATTCTTATGTGGCTGCGGCACACAAGGGAGTAATGTTACAGAATACTCATATAACATACCATGCTATATAACAGACTGTAAGCTTGATGATGATGTGATAAGTCTTGAAATTGAGGCATGTGCAGTTGAGGTGTCAACTGGCTATTACACCGGAAATGTGCTGTCAAGCTATGTTGATACCTATGTTGATGCTCAATATTATCGAAGTGAATATTCAGAAAGCTATGAGATATTACGTGAGAGCTGCGAAAGCTTTGATGATATAAGCCAGCTGCTTAGTGAATATGACAGTGACACAATATATCTTATTAATATTGTTAATGGGAAGACGAAGAATGTTACGCTGTGTGAGCTTCCTGAAAAGGTGGATGTTGACGACCCTGATGTGGAGATTGTGTACAGGGATGATTATACTACAGACCAGCACATTTATAATATTCCTTTAGATGGAGCTTCGGACACAGCTGTGTGGGCCAGCCATTTGTATATTGATGGAGGTCAGGGAGTATATTCAAGTCTTAATATTAATCTGAGCTCAGGGGTTACGGCAATATGTGAATTTGCATCCTTGTATAACGAGATTACAATGAGACAAATTGATTGTGATGTTACAGATAATCGTAAAGAAATACTTGTTACCAATGGAATGTCATCAAGAATAGTGACCTATGATGACACACAGGCTATGATTATTTCATATCCAATATATGGAGAACTGAACATAGATGGCTATGGCAGCATATATGCACAGCTGAGTACTGATTCATATTATACAAGCAGTCTGACCTACAGCTATACCGAGTCAGATAGTGATGGAGCCATATTTTATTATGACAATCCTGACCTGTATAATTCTTCCTTTGTGCCTAATACAGATGATGGTGTAATGTATGGATGCGACACCGTACTTTTTGAATCGTATTATATAACTTATTATTATGCTGACGGACAATTAACAGGAGGTACTCCACTGATTATATCAAGTGGAGTAGCAGATGTACTGAACAATAATGGAATGTACCAGCTTACAGATACAGCTTCGGTGTACTATGAGAATGGTTCGGGAGAAAATTATGCGTATTCCCTTAATAAGGGTGATACAATTGTTCCGTATGCTATAGACATTGACAAAGGAAGAGTATATATTGTATCTGGTGAGCATGACTATTATATAAGAACAGAAGAGCTCAGCCTTAACAAAGAGCTTATGGAAGCGGGACGTAATACTATTATTTATGGATAATCAGGAGGAATAACATGGCAGGCGATAATTGTGATGTATGCGGATATTACGAATATGATGAAGAGACGGAGAGCTATGTGTGCTCCATGGATTTAGATGAGGATGAAATGTATAATTTTGTAACAGGCAGCGTGTCAGCATGCCCATATTTTCAGTACAATGATGAATACAAAATTGTCAGAAAACAGATGTAGAATCTTGACAGAATTAATGTGAGATGCTATCCTAGTGAAAAGTATTCTAATTTAATACGCTAAAGCATTGATAGGGAGGAGTACATATCTACCCGGACAGCAGAGAGAAGACGGTTGGTGCAAGTCTTCGTTACGAAGGTATGGAAGTAGCCCTGGAGCATCGGATTGAACGGCATAAGCCAAGTAGACTTCGACGGATTCCCTCCGTTACAGGGGAACGGTATTACAGGCGCAGCTTTGATTGTACCGGATGAGAGCAGGAGAAGTCCTGAATTTAGGTGGTAACACGGATTATTTATTCGCCCTAGGCATTGTGCTTAGGGCGATTTTTTTATGTAATAAGACAGGAGGTATATATGGATATCAAAGGAACAGAACTGTTTGTAAAAGCACTTAGAGAGGAAGGCGTTGATACGGTATTTGGCTATCCAGGTGGAATGGCCATAGACCTGTTTGATGCATTATATGATGCTAATGATATAGATGTTGTTCTGCCAAGGCATGAGCAGGCACTTGTACATGAAGCAGATGGATACGCAAGGTCAACCGGAAAGGTTGGAGTATGTCTTGTAACCAGCGGACCGGGTGCAACCAACATGGTAACGGGAATTGCGACAGCTAATTTTGACAGTGTACCTCTTGTATGCTTTACAGGTCAGGTATCACGTGATCTTATTGGTAATGACGCATTTCAGGAGATAGACATTGTGGGTGTGACACGTAACATCTGTAAATATGCCATTACAGTAAGGGACCGCAAGGAGTTGGGAACGATAATTAAGAAAGCCTTTTATGTTGCCAGGTCAGGCAAGCCGGGACCGGTTGTAGTTGATATACCTAAAGATATTCAGCTGGAGACAGGCTCTGATGAATATCCGTCAGAGATTAATATAAGAGGCTACAGACCAAGCACAGGCGTTCACGTTGGACAGCTTAAGAAGGCTATGACAATGCTTAAGTCGGCAGCCAAACCGGTATTTTTAGTTGGCGGTGGCGTAAGAATATCTGGAGCAGGTAAGGAGCTTACCAGACTCGCAGAGAAAATGAATATTCCTGTAATTACAACTATTATGGGTAAGGGAACGATTCCCACAGACAATCCATTATATATTGGTAATATTGGAATGTATGGTAATTATGCCTCTAATATGGCAATTGCTCAGTGTGATGTTCTTTTCGCAATTGGAGTAAGGTTCAGTGACCGAATTACAGGCACAATAGAGGATTTTGCTAAAAATGCCAAAATAATTCACGTTGACATAGATACAGCATCAATTTCCAGAAATATTGTTGTAAATGTTCCTATTGTTGCAGATGCCAAAACAGCTATTGAAGAGATGCTTAAGCATGCATCTGCCTGTAAAACAGAGGAATGGGTTGACCAGCTGGAGCAGTGGAAAGCCCAAAAGCCTGTTACAATGGAGCATTACCAGGGCATGACCCCTGAGAAAATAATCAAGGCGATTAACACCATGTTCCCAGATTCCATTGTTACAACTGATGTAGGACAGAATCAGCTTTGGACCACACAGTATATAGAAATGAATGGAAAAAGAAAGTTCCTGACCTCAGGAGGACTTGGAACTATGGGCTATGGTCTTCCGGCAGCCATTGGCGCATATCTTGGCAATCCGGGTAATGGACCTGTTATATGTATAACCGGAGACGGTGGAGTACAGATGAACATTCAGGAGCTGGCTACAGCATCCGCACTGGAGGCACCGGTTATTTTATGTATTTTTAATAATACATACCTTGGAAATGTTAAACAGATGCAGGAGATGTTTTATGACAAGAGATATTCCAGCACCTGCCTCAGGTATTCAAGAAGCTGCAACAGAAGATGTCAGCTGGATGGGGTATGCGATGGCAGAAAATATGTTCCTGACTTTATGAAGCTGGCAGAAAGCTACGAGGCAGACGGAATAAGAGTTACGTCTGAGGAAGAGATAATTCCTGCATTTGAACGTGCGGCAGGCAATAGAAAAAGACCAACTGTAATTGAGTTCACACTTAACTGCGATTATGATGTATATCCAATGGTACCAGGTGGAAAAGCACTTACAGATATGTTGTTTTGTTAGGAGGAAGAGAGTATGGATGCAATGAAAAAAAGATGGATTTCCATCTACGTTGAAAATGAAATCGGTGTGCTTGCAAGAATCTCTGGTCTTTTTTCCGGAAAAGCATATAATATTGACAGTCTTTCGGTGGGAGAGACTGAGGATAGAAGTGTATCACGAATGACAATTGGTGTGACAAGTGATGACAAGACCTTTGAGCAGATTAAAAAACAGCTTAACAGGAGTGTTGAGGTTATTAAAGTAATAGATTTTACAGAAACCCCTATACACATGAAGGAGCTGATGTATGTTAAGCTTAACAGCTGTACTGAAAAGGATAAGGCAGAAGCCTTTCGTATTGCAGAGGTTTACCAGGTTACAATTGAGGACTATAATAAAAATACAGTTCTTTTCCAGTGTACACAGACTGAGGATAAGAACAATAACCTGCTAAAGCTTTTAAATGACTGCTTTGGCTACAGACTTGAGGTTGTTCGTGGCGGAACAGTAGCAATTGAGGCCGTGAGCTTCTCAGACAGATAAATAACCTTCGGGGGTATATAACCATGATGGTGATAGATGAGTACAAGGGCCTGAAATATTGCGGCAATGACAGAGATAAATATATAGCGGTGCTGAAGGATTTTTATCTGTCCTCAGATGAAAAACAACGTGAAATATATATGTACGTCCGTTCCGGTGATATGGAGGGGTATATGATTGAGACCCATTCGCTTAAAGGAATTTCCAGAAATATTGGAGCAGATGCACTGGCAGATTTAGCTTATGAGCATGAGATGATGAGCAGACAGAATAATCTTGAATATGTTCAGACTCATGTGGAAGAGCTTATTGATTACTGGCAGACTGTGCTCGATGAGATTAAGGAATATGTGGGGGCTGACAAGCTTAAGGACGATACTGAATTTGAGGACAACGGGATAGAGCTAACCTATGATGAGGTAATTGACAAGGCAGAAACCGCTATTTTTTTCCTGAGAGCCTTTGAAAGCGATGAGGCTGAGCATACTCTTAGAGGCTTGCTGTGCTGTCGAATTGATGATGAGCTGCGTCAGATAATTCTACAGGCTTACCATTATACTACAGACTTTGAGTATCAGAGTGCAATTGAGGCTCTTACAAAGCTGTAATCAGTTCTTATCTCTTGCGTATCTGGAGTAGTGGGAAGCATTAATTATATACATGGCTGTCTCGCAAAAACAGGCAGCAGATATAAGAAGGTTGGAAAACTGCAGCATCACCAGTGTGAGAATGAACCATATAACCAGCATAAATATTGTATTGTGAATCACGGCTATGTCTTCGGCATAGCCTTTTCTAATCTGTCTGGCGGCAAGAATAATCTGTGAGACCATAAGCATTGCTACCAGAACAGCAATCAATAAAATTGTCATATATTATATCCTATTAATAATTAATTCTAAAAGTCTGTTGGAAAGTGGAATCTGGGAAGGGTCACTGTTAGTCATAATTACCTTTCCTGTATTATCAGCACAAGCCTCAATATTCTTAAGCATTAGCTGATGCTTAGTCTCTCTTGCAGCACCATTACCACCATCAAATACAGCAATGTCATTCCCAAAAATTCTGCGGATAAGTGTAAGCGCAAAAGGATAGTGAGTGCAGCCAAGTACAATGGAATCAGGTCTTTTCTCCATATATGGAGCAAAAAGACCACGCAAAAAGTCTTCAAATTCCGGACTTTCAAGCTCACCACGTTCCACATATTCTACAAGTCCCGGACATGCAAGGGTGTGTATATCGGCTTCACTGCCATAGCGCCTGAGAAGGTCAAGAAACTTGGGCTCTACGAGTGTAAGTGATGTGGCCATAACCAGCACACAGCCGCCATGACTGTGAAGAACAGCAGGCTTAAGTGCAGGCTCCAGACCGATAACCGGAATGTCAGGATAGGTATCACGTACTATATTAACAGCGGCGGCAGTGGCTGTATTGCAGGCAATAACAAGACATTTACAGCTCTGCTCTACAAGCTGTCTGGCAGTAGCAAGTGTAAGCTCTACCACCGTCTCATATGGTTTGTTGCCATAGGGTGCATTTGCTGAATCACCATGAAAAAGAAAATTCTCGTTAGGCATAAGCTTAACCAGCTCACCAAGTACACTTATTCCGCCAACACCGGAATCAAACACACCAATAGGCCTTGTATCATTAATCATTGGAAATATCCCCTTTAAAATCTAAAGTCATATTGGTAATTATACACTTACTCATTATCTTTTTCCACTACAGATTATAATGAATAATTTAGGACAAATTACATAAAATGGTAACAGGAGTGCTATCATATGAAAAAAACAGTGTTAAAAATAATTGCATATATTGCAGTATGCCTTCTGATTCCATATTTTATCACAATGCTGATGACCGGAAATTGTGAGGATGACAAGGCTTTGGAGAAGGTAAAAAATGTTGTTATTAATTATGATAACACAACACAGCTGACTGACATGACAGATTATGTAATAAGAACGGCTGCAGCATATTACAAGGCAGAGGACAGTGCGGAGTATTTAAAGGCCCTTGCAGTGATTGTAAGGACATATGCTGAATATGTCAGGAATGGCGGGGCAATTGTTAATTCTGCCGACATTGCCCTTAATACATTATCTCAGAAGGAAATGAAGAAGCTATGGGGAGATGATTATGAAAAAAATTACGCGGCGCTAAGTCTCGCCATTAATGATACGGAGGGTCAGGTCATGAAATGTAATGACAACCTGATTATTCCATATTTTCACATGGTAAGCGCAGGGAGAACAAGAACAGGAGACGTAGAGTATCTTCAAGGCGTGGACTGCAGTGAGGACGTATTATGTGAAGAATATATAAGTACCGCGGGATTTTCCCTGCCGGAAATTGAGGGTATTCTTGAAAAAAATTATCCTGATATAACAATTGCTTCCATTAACGAGGCTTTTCAGATTATTGACAGGGAGGATTCGGGATATGTATCGGAGGTAATGGCTGGAAATGTAACAATGACTGGAGATGAACTGGCAGCCTTGCTGGGTCTGGCCTCCTCTGATTTTGTAATATCATATGATGGTGAAAAGGCTTATTTTACCGTAAAGGGAATTGGCAGCGGTTACGGAATGTCAATATATAATGCCAGGCTAAAGGCAGAGGGCGGCAGTACATATGAGGAAATATTATACTTTTATTATAAGAATATCCAAATTGTGAATGAATAAAACACCTTAATTCGGCAAACCTAATAACAGACAAAAATTTATATCAGTGCCTGTTATGCACGGATGGAGGTTAATATGAATAGAAGAGGCAGAAGAAAAGCAGATGGTGAGAAAATCTTTT
Source organism: uncultured Butyrivibrio sp. (assembly GCA_964441705.1). Taxonomy (GTDB): domain Bacteria; phylum Bacillota; class Clostridia; order Lachnospirales; family Lachnospiraceae; genus Eshraghiella. Next base: position 57,972 of record CAYTWF010000004.1, on the reverse strand, counting down.
CCATTGTTGCCAGCCTTGCAATTGTGGCAGCACTTGTTGTTGGCGTAGTGTCCATAGTGAAGAGTACTACCGGGGGGAAGGATAAAAACTACATTGATTTGAATGTCGCGGATAATGAAACAACAGTTGAGGAGCAGTCAACGGCAAGACGGGTGGTAGAGGCGGAGACAACCACCAAAGCACCGGAGGAGACCCCGTCACAGACCCCGGCAGCGGATGAGGCTGCGGGCGATGAACAGGAGTCCCCTGTGGCTGTTAACAGTCAGATATTCAGCTTTGGGGAAAGCAGCAGTCTTCTCTGGCCGGTATCGGGAGACATAATCCTTGGCTATAATATGACGAATACAATATATTTTCCAACTCTTAAGGAATACCGCTGTAACCCGGCAGCTATAATCAGCGCAGAGGTGGGAACTCAGGTAGTCAGTGCCGCTCCGGGAATTGTGGAGAATATTTATGAAGATAATAAAACAGGAACGACAATGATTGTGTCAATTGGTAATGGCTACAAGCTAAAATATGGACAGCTTGCCAACCTTGTAGTAGGAATATCTGATACGGTTGAAGCCGGAACACTTCTTGGAACGGTGGATGAACCTACCAAATACTATAGCGTTGAGGGAAGCAACCTTTATTTTGAGCTGACCAGCAACGATGCACCGGTTGACCCAATGCTGTATCTTATAGAAAAATAATTATGTGCCGTACAGAAAAGTATCTGTGCGGCATAATTATGTGTTATAATAAATTAACTAACGTAAAAATATTGGAGGAAGTATGGAACAACAGGTAGCGGTACTAATCGATGGTGATAATATTTCACCAAAGTATGCAGAATTTATTAAACGGGAGGCAATGCGTTTTGGCCGTGTAAAAATATGCCGTCTTTACGGTTCAGTAAGCTCGCCAACGGTAAAAGCCTGGTATCATGTCATGCCACTTCAGGGAATTACACCTGTCCTGCAGATATCCTACGCCAATGGTAAAAGCATCGCAGACCAGGCATTAACAATTGATGCAATGGACATTCTTCATTCTGGAGAGATTAATGTAATATGTATTGTCAGCAGCGACTGCGATTACACCAAGCTGGCGTACAGAATTAAGGAAGCTGGAATTCTTGTTGTTGGAATGGGCGAACAGAAGACCAACGAATCCCTTGCCAAGGCATGCGATGAATTTAAGGTTCTTGACCTTCTCTATAAGGAAGCTAATGGAGAGGCTAAGGAAAAAGAAACCGCAGCTGTCACTAACAACGTTGTGGTGCCTGAGCCGGAGGATGAAGAGGACGAGCCTGAGGCAGTAATCAGCATACCAACCGAGGAGGATATCATTGCTGATATCCAGGATATTCTTGATGATGACTGGGAAAATCTTGGTAAGGTAGGCAATGACATTTTAAGAAGAAGACCTGGATTTGACGTGAGAATATATGGATATAGAAATATATCGGCATTTATCCGTAAGCACAGAGACATCTTTGAGATTAAAAAGATTAAGGCAGACGATAAATTTCATGATATCGTGTACATACGCAAAAGACCGGAAAGATAATATAGTGCTGAGCAGAGAAATCTATTGATAAAATGGAGGAAAAATGACAGAAAGAATAGTTGTGTTATATATTGCACAAAGTCTGGATGGATATATTGCATCTAAGGAAGATTCTCTTGAGTGGCTTTTATCCGTAGAAGGAGAGGGCGATAATGGGTTTGGAAAATTTTATGATTCAGTAGATACAATTATTATGGGAAGGCGCACCTATGACTGGATTATGGAACACGAGAATGGCAATTTCCCATATTCTGGAAAGGAATGTATAGTATGCTCCTCGAAGTATAGTGGCAAAAATGACTATGTTGAGTTTGTCAATAATTCCATCGGCAGTCTGGTACGTAAATTAAAGCAGTCCGAGGGTAAAAAAATATGGCTTGTAGGTGGCTCCCAGCTGATTAAAACCTTTCAGCAGGAAAAACTTATTGACGAATATATTATTAATATTGCACCGGTTCTTATCGGAGATGGCATACCTCTTTTTGATGCAGATGAGAAGGAAAATCTTAGACTTAAGCATGTTAAAACATATGGGCAGTTTGCAGAATTAGCATATGATGTGCGCAGACCGGATGAGACAGGCTGTATTTCCAATTAGAAATACAGCCTGTCTTCTGGAAGCTCGGGAAAAATAAATCCATATCTTGCAATCAGGTGTGTGCAGCGTCCATTATGCATTTTTACAAGCTCCTTTGGAATGGCATATTTTTTGCCAAATGCACTGCGGCAGTATATATGCTCCTCATCAAAGCCTGTAATCCTCATGCGCCCACTGTACTTTCTGGTGTAATCAATCCAGGCTTTTGATGGGTCACTCATGTCATAGTATATGCGCGCCGGTCTTCCCTGAACAGATTCTGTTCGTTCATACTTATCTCCCGTAACGTGGTAAATCTGATTATCTACGGTGTATTCAATTTTAGGGTAATAAATAGGAAATGTTAAATCTTCTTCGGCGTCTCTATACACACGATGACGCATCATCAAGTATCTCAAGAATAAAAAGAAATTGAACCTGCTGTCACTTTCAACTCCAACCACTTTTCCGATTGTGCACGGCGTATCGGATATACTTTGCTCTTTTTTCATTGGATGCTCCTTTAAATTGAATATAATCATATTTTAAACGATTGCTTCCATGGAATAAAGTATTATTTTTTCATTCAGGTACACATAAGTAGTTGCGTGAGATTCAGTGGACTTGGCTGTCGTGGGTCACAGCTGCAATAATCTTCCGTGAGACCCAGTGTACACAGGCGTCGTGGGTCATAAGAGCAAAACCTGTGTGTGAGACCCAGTGTACACGGGCGTTGTGGGTTTAATAAGCTTGCCAAGGTCACCCAGACCCAAAGATAAAAGGTGTCGTGGGTCATAAGAGCAAAACCTGTGCGTGAAGCCCAGTGTACATAGGTGTTGTGGGTCATAAGAGCAAAACCTGTGCGTGAGACCCAATGTACACAGGTGTCGTGGGTCTCATGAGCTTGCTTCTATATGCCTGACCCATGGCATTAGCGTCCTGCGGGTCACAGTTGTAATATTCTGTGCGTGAGACCCAATGTACACAGATGTTGTGGGTCACAGCTGCAATATCTTCTCGTGAGACCCAGTGTATACAGGTGTTGTGGGTCACAGCTGCAATATCCTCTCGTGAGACCCAATGCACACAGGTGTCGTGGGTCTAATAAGCTTGCCAACGCCACCTAGACCCAAAGAAAAAAGGTGTCGTGGGTCATAAGAGCAAAACCTGTGCGTGAGGCCCAGTGTACACGGGCGTTGTGGGTCACAAGAGCAAAACCTGTGCGTGAGACCCAGTGTATATAGGTGTCGTGGGTCTAATAAGCTTGCCAAGGTCACCCAGACCCAGAGAAAAAAATGTCGTGGGTCATAAGAGCAAAACCTGTGCGTGAGACCCAGTGTACACGGGCGTTGTGGGTCTAATAAGCTTGCCAAGGTCACCTAGACCCAGAGAAAAAAGTGTCGTGGGTTATAAGAGCAAAACCTATGCGTGAGACCCAGTGTACATAGGTGTTGTGGGTCGTAAGAGCAAAACCTGTGCGTGAGGCCCAGTGTATATAGGTGTCGTGGGTCATAAGAGCAAAAACTATGCGTGAGACCCAGTGTACACGGGCGTTGTGGGTCTAATGAGCTTGCCAACTCCACCCAGACCAAAAGAAAAAAGTGCTGTCGCCGCACAACACTGCGCCATGCACCATTCATAGTCCTACGGACTATTTCATGGACGGCTGACGCCGCACAACACTGCGCCATGCACCATTCATAGTCCTGCGGACTATTTCATGGACGGCTGACGCCGTATAATATGGCATAAATAAACGCCCTTACGAGTAAACTCGCAGGGCGTTATTCATACCATATTGCATGGCTTGTAGCTTAACCAAAGTATCTGTTAAGTAATCCTTCAAATGCTTTGCCATGTCTTGCTTCGTCTCTAGCCATTTCATGAACTGTGTCATGGATTGCGTCCAGGTTCTGCTCTTTTGCTTTCTTAGCGAGTGCTACCTTACCAGCGGTTGCTCCATTCTCAGCGTCAACTCTCATCTGGAGATTCTTCTTGGTGCTGTCAGTTACAACTTCTCCGAGGAGCTCAGCAAACTTTGCAGCATGCTCTGCCTCTTCGTAAGCAGCCTTCTCATAATACATACCAATTTCTGGATAACCCTCTCTATGAGCAACTCTTGCCATTGCAAGATACATACCAACTTCTGAACACTCACCCTGGAAATTAGCTCTAAGGTCAGCAATGATATCCTCGGCTACGCCCTTGGCTACGCCAACAACATGCTCTGCAGCCCATACCTTCTCACCTTCCTGCATTTTGAACTTTTCTGCAGGAGCTCCACATACTGGACATACAGCAGGAGCTGCATCTCCCTCATAAACATATCCACATACTTCACATACAAATTTAGCCATTTTTAAATTCTCCTTTTCATTATAAAATATTATTGAGTGACTGTCTGTCACTTGTTATTGATAATAGTAATTATTACTGTTTTAATATACTACCTGGATTCCAGAATGTCAATATCTTTTTCAAAAAAATTATTTTCCAATACAGTCTTTGCATTTTCCGTAAAAATATGCAGAATGTCCGGTGATTAATCCATCAAAATTTTTAGAAGCTTCAGTGTTAATATAATCAAGTGTTGGCATATCAAGGTCTATTACTGCGTGGCATTCTTCACATATAAAATGATAATGTGGTTTGGGATTGCCATCAAAGTGGTCGTAGCCATCAATTCCCGGAAGCTTGATTGCTTCGCCAAGCTCTACAAGAAGAGAGAGGTTGCGGTATACAGTACCAAGACTGATATGAGGATAATCGGCCCTGAGATTCTGATACACGGCTTCTGCGGTTGGGTGGTCCTTGCGCGACATGAGAAATTCACGAACTGCCTCGCGCTGACGGCTGTATTTCATAGCTGTTGCTGCCATAGGTATCTCCTTTCAATAATTATAATAGTAACTGTTACTATTTTATATCAAATTGATTTATATGTCAAGACAATGTATAATATATCCAAACTGTTTTTTGGAAATGGACTTATTATATGAAGAAAAGAATTATATATTTTATTTTGTTAATAGGTGCAGTATTACTGTGCACCTCCTGTCGGATGGATAAAGAATACGAAGCGTCAGGCAATAAGCTTAATACCTATGTTAAAATAACCCTGTATGAGGGCGGAAGCCAGAGGGTGGCAGATGATGCTCTAAAGCTATGCGATTATTATGAAAATATTTTCAGTGCAACAATAGCAGAATCCAATTTGTCTGTTCTTAATAAAGAAGGTTCACTGGTGCCGACAACTAAAGAGGACGAAGCATTAGCAGAACTGATAGATAGTGGACTTTATTATGGCAGACTGACAGAGGGGGCACTTGATATTACAATTCGCCCGGTCTCCAGACTTTGGGATTTTGGTAATGATGATGAAGGGATTCCAGACAGCACACAGCTTAAGGCAGCTCTTGAAAAGGTGGATTATACCAAAGTTACAGCAGCAGATGAGATTACACTTAATGGAACAGAGCTGGACCTTGGCGCAATCGCTAAAGGCTATATTGCAGATAGAATAGGGGAATATCTTACAGACAATGGTGTCACAAGTGCACTGATTAATCTGGGTGGCAATGTACTGTGCGTTGGAGATAAGCCGGACGGAAGTGATTTTGTAATAGGTATTCAAAATCCCTTTGGCGGAAGTACGGATATTATTGTTGGACTTAATATTGAAGGAAAAAGTGTGGTTACATCCGGGGTTTACGAAAGGTATTTTTATGAGAATGGAATATTGTATCATCATATTTTGAATCCTGACACCGGTATGCCGTGTGACAATGGTCTGCTGTCAGTGACAATTATTTCAGACCAATCAATAGATGGTGACTGCCTGAGTACGGGATGCTTTGTGCTGGGAATGGACAGGGCAATGGAGCTTATAGATTCACTGGATAATATATACGCAATATTTATTGATTCGGATTATAATATACACTATTCAGAGGGTGCAGAAGAATATATACATAATTAAGGAGCAGCTACAATGAGTGAGAATATTGGAGAACAGGTACAGCTTTGCCTTACAATGGCGGAGGATATTGAAAAGGCAGGCGTAATCAAAGACCACCTTAATACCAGTTTTAAGGAAAATGTAAGATATGAGATGCTGAAATTTCTGGCTCTTTTATCAACTGGTGATGGGATGTATACCGCCGAGGAAAAAACATTTATTAAGAATAATATAGGTACAGATGCCACAGAGGGCATGCTTAAGTCAATTATCGCATCAGAGCATCTTAATGAAAAGGAATATCTGGAGAATCCATCTTTTGCCATCAAGTGCTACATTCTTGCAGATGCGGGAGAGAAGCTGGGCGACCATAAAAGGCGGACAATGGCGTATATCAATACCTTTAGAAGCCTTGGACAGCAGTTTATTGCCTGCAATGATGTTACCGCAGACAGAGAGGTTAAGCTGCTGACAGATTATGTTGGAATGCTGGAGAAATACGCTTCAGGCTATGGACTCCTTGCACCTAAGGGCAGCATTCAGGAAAAAGATGTAGAGAAAAAGACAGTGGAGGAGGCTCTTGAGGAGCTTAACTCCCTTACCGGACTTGATGAGGTAAAAAAGGATGTCAACAGCCTTGTAAATCTTATGAGAATTCAGAAGATACGTGAGGAAAAGGGCATGAAGCAGCCATCCGTATCCAAACATCTGGTATTCAGCGGCAATCCGGGAACAGGCAAAACAACAGTTGCAAGAATGCTGGCGGGAATATACTATTCCCTTGGAATACTTTCTAAGGGACATCTTGTAGAGGTGGACCGTTCAGGACTTGTAAGCGGATATATAGGTCAGACGGCAACCAAGGTAATGGAGGTTGTGGAGTCGGCGCTTGGGGGAATTCTTTTTATTGATGAGGCCTATACACTTACGGCCAATAAAGGAGAGGGAGATTTCGGACAGGAGGCAGTTGATACACTGTTAAAAGCTATGGAGGATAACCGTGATAATCTTATTGTGATTGTTGCAGGCTATACAGACCTGATGGAGGATTTCCTGAATTCCAATCCCGGACTTCGTTCAAGATTTAACAAATTCATGCGCTTTCAGGATTATACGCCGGAGCAGCTTTTGGATATTACCAAAAGCATTGCTGCAAAGCAGGATTATGTGTTGTCTGAGGAAGCCAAGGATAAGACATTGAAATATTTTGAGCAGAGGGCTGCCAGCAAGCCGGAGAATTTTGCCAATGCTCGTGATGCCAGAAATTTTCTTGAGAGAGCAATGGCTAATCAGGCAGGAAGAATTGTGAATATGGAGAATATAGACAAGGACGTAATTATGACAATAGAGGCCTGCGATATTCAGGAGTAATTTTAGTGAAGCTTTTGTGAAATCCTTTGATTTTTAACTGTAGATATGGTATAAATATATGGAATGCTATCGCTTATCATATTCTGGTGAATAGCTGAAAGGAAAATAATTATAATGAGAAAGAAATTAATAGCCGCAGCACTTATGGGTGTGATGGTATTATCATTAGCGGCATGCCGTAAGATTGATGATAATAAGAATGCTGTAGAACTTACGGATTACAGCGAGTATGTAACTTTAGGAGATTATTCAGGACTTGATATCGAGGTTGCTTCTGCAGATGTTACAGATGCACAGGTTCAGGATGCTATTGACTCTACAATTGAGGCTGGAACAGAGCCTGAACATATTACTGACAGAGTGGTAGCTGATAAAGATACAATTAATCTTGATTATACAGGTAAGCTTGATGGTGAGGCATTTGATAATGGAAGTGCTACAGGTACCGAATATACAATTGGTGGAGGATTTATCCCAAGTCTTAATGACCAGCTTATAGGTCTTGAGTGTGGCAAGGAATATGACCTTAATGTTAAGTTCCCGGATGAATATACCAACAACCCAGACCTTGCAGGTAAGGACACAGTATTTACAGTAAAAGTTAACTATATATGTGGAGAAGACATAGTTCCAGAGTGGACAGATGATTTTATTAACACATACACAGAAGGCAAGTATACAACAACTGCTGATTATGAAGCATATATCAGAGAGCAGCTTAAGCAGAATAATGAGAACACACAGCTTAACAATTATCATGCAGCATTATGGGCAGCTATAATAGATAATGCAGATATTAAGAGCTATCCTGAGGACAAGGTTAATGAGTCCTACGAGCAGTACTACAGCTATTATAAGTCACAGTATGAGTCAATGGCTCAGTACTATGGAATGGAGTATGATGCTCTACTTGAGATGTATAATCTTACAGATGAGGACCTTCAGACACAGTGCAGGGAAAGCGCAGAGCAGGAGCTTGAATATGTTATGTTCGCATGTCTTATTGCAGAGAAGGAAGGCATAACAGTTAATGAGGATGAGTATCAGTCAATGGCTGAAAGCGCAGCAACAGCTTATACGTATACTGATACAGATACCTTTATTGAACAGTACGGTGAAGATTACGTTATGGAAAGCTTTATTTTCCAGAAGGTAAGTGACTGGTTATATGAACAGAATAAGATGGTAGTATCTGATGCAACAGAGGCAGATACAACAGCAGCAGACGAGACAGAGACAACAACAGCTGCAGAATAGAAATGGCTTGCATGGGACATTACTTTTTCGACAGGGAGAGTAATGTCCCTTTTTAACCTAAGGGAAGGGGTGGATATATGGATAATTTAAAGGATGAATTAAATATTTACAGAACAGTAGCTTCAATGTCCGGGGACACTTTATACAGGTATGATATTGCCGGGGACGAGATGGAGCTTTTTTTTGGTCAGGCGTCAATGTCCAAATATGGTTCACACATAAGCAATTACGTATCTATGCTTAAGAATACGGGCATGCTTGGACAGACAGATGCAGATACAGCAGAGAAGCTTATTCTCACACTTTTGACAGGGGAGCCTGGTTATTTTGAGTATGAGGTGCAGCTTAACAGTCATACAGGGGTATTTCACTGGTATCTTATCACCGGAAAGACCATGTATGATGATATGAATAAGCCTAGCTATGTAGTGGGCAAAATGACCAATATTGACGAGCATCATATGAGCATTACAAGTGAGCTTTCTGATGAATATATGGACCCGCTTACAGGGGTTCTGAGCAAGGCTTTTTTCAAAAAGAAGCTGTCTGAGAAATGTGGCGAAATGAATGGCGCAGAGGGTGCGCTGGCTGTTATTTCCATTGATGATTTTAAGAAAATATGTGAGCTTAACGAATATGTGTCGGCGGATAATATAGTACTTAATGTTTCACAGAGCATAAAAAGAATTTTCTCATATAATGTGGCTATAGGAAGAACCAAACAGGATGAATTTACGATATGCTACTTTGGCGAGAATGTTAGAAATGAATTTGTTCCAAAGCTGGAGGAGCTTAAGAATAATATTTATGCTTTGAAGATTGCAGGTCTGGCCAATGGAAGGATTACCATCAGCGGAGGTATCTTCTTTGGACCATTTAAAAAGGGTGACGAGTATGATATAAGGGATAAGGCCAGGATGGCGCTGGTGTCGGCCCAGTATAGGGGGAAGGACTGCTTTGTTATGTATTCCAGAGAGCTGGAGGAGGCATACAATGTATATAACAGCGATTTAGGGCTGGATGAGTCATATGATAATATTAATTTCGACCATCATCTGGTGGAGAAGGCACTTGATATAATGTCAAGCACCGGTAATGTTGAGGAGGCTGTTAATAGTATTCTGAAGAGAATCGGAAAAAAATATAAGCTTGACCGTATCTATGTTCAGGAGCTGAATTATGAAGAAAAAACAGTGAATGTTACCTATAGCTGGATTAGGGACACACACCCATACCTGGCAGCCAGGCTTGCCGGAGAGAAACAGATGGATTATGAATGGGTAAGAAACAGATATTTTGATAAAGACATTATTATCATTAATGATATTGATGAGCTAAAAAAAGACCCTGTTCTTTTCTCTAGAGCAAAAGCAGTTGGGGTTAAGTCTATTGTACAGTGTGTTTTCAGCGGCAATCTTATATGTGGAGGCTGTATGGGCTTTGAGACATATGGTGACAGACATGTCTGGTCCGAGACCGAGATTAAGACCTTTAGACTGATGACCAAGCTGGTATCTACGTTTCTGCTTAATGTACGTTCCTATGAGGAGTTGCTCCTTGAGGATAAGAGCCATGCAACACATGACGTTCTTACAGGCTACTATAAGCTTGATACCTTTGTAGCTGAGGCAGACAGGTATATCCGCCATCACAGTGACGAAAAGCTTGCGCTGATATATACGGGAATGAAATATTTCAGCAGAATTAATGATATATATGGCTATGAGGCTGGGGATGAGATACTTAAGGCATATGGTGAAGAACTTAAAAGAGGTGAGGAACGCTTTATAATGGGCTGCAGAGTTAATGCGGATAACTTCCTGACTCTCATGCATGAATTTGATTCAAGGGGTGTCAGAGTTAATGAGTCAGCGGTTGACAGACTTAATGCTCGGTTCGGTGAACGGTTTGCAGCTCGTTACCCTGAGGTGAATATTACTGTTAATGCAGGAATTATATATATTTCAGGAGAGGCGGTTCCTATGAAGAAGAGCATTGAGCGTGTTATTTCTGCAAGGGAGACAGCCCTGGCTGATGATAGAATTACATGTGTAATTGAATAATTTTTATTGATGTGATATAATGCTCGCGTGTTGCATCCCGAAGGGTGATTCTTCATCATTACGTTACTATAAAAAACACATCCGCGTAATGATTCAGTAGACGATAAGTTGAACAGGGAGCGATAACAGGAAGGATGATTATATGAACGTAAAACGTAAGACTACGAACATGGTTATTATTGCTGTTTTAGCTGCAATTTTAGTAATCATGGCAGTAACTCCACTGGGGTATCTTTACATTGGACCCCTTGCAATTACCTTTAACATGATACCGGTAGCCATAGGAGCCATAATTATGGGACCTGCAGGCGGAGCGGTACTTGGAGCGGTATTTGGACTTACCAGCTTTTTACAGGCAGCAGGTATTATGGGAGCCAGTCCACTGGGAGCACTTCTTTTTGCCCAGAATCCATTCTACACAGTTATTGTGTGTATTGGAGCCAGAGTTTTGGATGGATTTATTATTGGACTTGTTACTAAGGGACTTAATAAGGCAATTAAGCCAAAGCTTCCTAACTATGCAATTACAGGCTTTCTTTCAGCAGCGTTGAATACAGTGTTCTTTATGACACTATTAGTAGTGCTTTATGGACCGTTTCTTAAGGCTAATGGGTACTGGACTGCAGGCAAGAATGTAATAGTATTTATTGCCGGATTTGTAGGAGTTAATGCATTAGTAGAGGCAGGCGTTGCAACGGTACTTACTGCAGCAATTGGCTATGCGTTATATAAAGCAAGACTTGTGAATAACAGATAGAGAGGATGCTGAAGAAATGTTGCTTGCAATTGACATGGGTAACACCAATATTGTAATTGGTTGTATAGATGATGATAGAATAATTTTTACGGAACGTTTGTGTACAGAGCCGTCCAAAACAGAATTGGAATACGCCATGGGCTTTAAGGCGGTTATGGATTTGTACAATATTGATGCTGACAGTGTTGATGGAGCAATTATTTCTTCAGTGGTTCCTCCACTTACCAACATTATTAAGGCAGCAGTTGAGAAGATTATCGGTCTGGAGGCGATGGTGGTTGGACCTGGAATTCGTACCGGACTTAATATACTTATGGATAATCCTGCTTCTCTGGGAGCTGACCTCATTGTGGACTCAGTAGCAGGCGTAAGTGAATACGGTGCACCTCTTATTATTGTAGATATGGGAACTGCCACTACAATCTCTGTGGTAGATAATAAAAGCAATTATATAGGAGGAATGATTATTCCGGGAATAAAGGTTTCTGTAGATTCTCTTGTTACAAGAACCTCACAGCTTCCAAGAATCAGCCTTGAGCCTCCTAAGAGACCAATAGGTAAGAATACTATTGACTGTATGAAGAGTGGTATCATCCTTGGTAACGCATCAATGATAGATGGAATGATAGACAGAATTGAGCAGGAGCTGGGATATAAGACTACTGTTCTTGCAACCGGCGGTCTGGCCAGAGACATTATTCCAATGTGCAATAAAGAGATAATAATTGATGAGGAACTGCTATTAAAGGGACTTAATATTATCTATCATAAGAATATCGTTAAAAAACCATAATAAATCGTGAAAATAGCCGATTTTCCTTGACAAATCAGGCTAAAACTATTATAAATAGTTTGTGGGTAATACGGTCGGATTATGAACATTATGTATGAGGTCTGTTTTACACGATTATATAGTAATTAGGAGGAAATAATACATGAACAAGACAGAATTAGTTGCAGCTATTGCTGACAAGACAGAGCTTTCTAAGAAAGACGCTGAGAAGGCATTAAAGGCTTTTACAGAGGTAGTAGAAGCAGAATTAAAGAAGGGTGAGAAGATCCAGTTAGTTGGATTCGGAACATTTGAAGTTTCTGAGAGACCAGCAAGAGAAGGAAGAAATCCTATCACAGGCGAATCAATTAAGATTAAGGCTTCTAAAGCACCTAAGTTCAAAGCTGGTAAGGCTTTAAAGGACAGCCTCAACTAATTTTTACAGGGTTAAGAGGTTAATCTGTACGAAGGAATCAACATCTCAGGGCAATAGCCTTGAGATGTTTTTGGTTTATGGAGGGAAAGAGAATATGAGATTAGATAAATATTTAAAGGTTTCAAGACTTATAAAGAGAAGAACCGTGGCTAATGATGCCTGTGATGCAGGAAGAGTATCTATTAATGGTAAACCTGCCAAAGCATCAGTGGATGTCAAGCTTGGTGATGTAATTGAAATCCAGTTTGGTAACAGAAATGTTAAGGTCGAGGTAACAGAGATTGTTGAGACTACCAAAAAGGATGATGCAAAGGATATGTTTAAATATCTGTAATTGTCCGTATATAATACCGATTGACGGAATATATTAGAGTGAAATATGTCAGAGACATATTGACAGGAGGCTGATATGGAAGACAAATCGGTATTAAGAACGGGAAGTCACAGTGTAATATTTAATCAACGGGCCAATGGCGCGATTACAGGAGTGAAGGATGTTATTTCCTTTGACCTGACAGCAATACTGCTTGAGACAGAATATGGCATGCTGACTATTAAGGGGCATGACCTGCATGTAAACAGGCTGTCAGTTGAAAAGGGAGAGATAGACATATCAGGAACTATTGACGGATTTACATATTCGGATATTAATTCATATGCCAAGAAAAGCCAGTCACTTCTTACAAGGCTGTTTAAGTAGCCTATGGACAGGTCATTAGTGCAGGAGCTGCTAAGGTTTGCTTTGATGCTGGGAATTGGCGGTGGGTATGGTCTGATATATGATATTTTTAGAATCGGCCGCAGACTTATTAAGCACAGCGTGGTTATGGTGTCTGTAGAGGATTTGATATTCTGGACAGCCACTGGACTTGGAACCTTCTATTTTTTTCTATATTATAATAACGGAATATTCAGAGTGTACATGATTATTGGAATTGTAGCAGGCATTCTTCTATATAGATTAACGATTGGAAGACTGATTGTATATGTAACTGTGAAAGTATTCAGAAAAATTGGTGAAATTGTTGGAAAAGTATTGAAAAAAACAACAAATGTTATTAGAATGAAGAGAGAAGCCAGAGTGCGGAAACGAAACAGCAGAGGTGATAATATTCATGGCGCGTCGCAAAGAAAAGCTAAGAGAAAGAAAGTCGTCTAACAAGTTAATAAGTGCGGTAATTATTGTTCTGCTGATTGCCATATGTTTTGCTCTGGGTGGCAAAAGCAAGGCCATTAAGGCACAGAACGCAGATGATGCACAACAGATTAGCCAGCTTAAGCAGGAGCTTGAATCTGAGCAGAGCAGAACGGATGAGCTTGATGAGTATTCCAAGTACGTTAATACCAAGCAGTTTGTTATAGATATGGCGAGAGATAAGATGGGACTGGTATTCCCAGATGAGATAATTTTTAAACCTGAGACAGATAAATAATTATGGCGTCCTTGTGGACGTCATTTTTGTCGGAAAATTTAGGTCTACAGGCTCCATATTATGACACAATATGTCACTGGATATGTCATATAATAAGTTGCTAATCCGAGAGGAGAAAGGACATATTATAATGATTGATATATCTTATTCACAGATAAGAATACTGGAAACTGCAAAAAGTCTTAGAAAGCTTGTGAAGGTATATTCAGCAGGGGGAGCTTCACAGGTGTATGCATCCCAGCTTGAAGAGGTGGCAGGTATGCTGGAGGAGGTTGCAGGCACGGGAACGGATATATGTCCGGATTATGAGGATAAGGGCAGAATTATCAGAAAAAGATTGATGAATTATGGAATTAAAACGGATTCCATATTTTTTTATCATAAGGGCAATGGGCAGATTGATATAGCCATAAAGCTTCACATGGCTAAGCATGGTTGTGCAATGACTCAGGAGCTGGCGCAGATAATAAGTGAGGGAATGGGGAAAAGCTATGTGCCTGTTAAGGGCTGCCGGATTACGGTAGGGGACAAGCCGGTTGAGATAGTTCTTGAAGAGTCTCCGATGTACTATGTTCTTAATGGACATGCAGGCATTAGTAAGCACAAAAATATTGTATCAGGGGATTCTTTTACTTTTACACACAGCAGCAATGGACACGCAGTGGCAGGAATTGCCGATGGAATGGGGACAGGAGAACGTGCAGAGCAGACAAGCAAAATGGTTATGGAGCTTGTTGAACAGTTTACTGACGCCGGATTTTCAGAGAGAACCACTGCGGGTCTGATTAACAGTGCTCTATCCTTTCGTGATGAGGATAATCCGGTTACAATTGATATTGCAGGCTTTGACCTTAACAGTGGAACCTGCAGGTTTATTAAGCTTGGCGCTGCGGCATCCTTTGTAATGGGAGTGGATGGAGTCAGAATTATCAAACCATCTTCGCTGCCTGCCGGAGTTATAGAGGAGGCTGGTGAGGATGTTACGGATGTTAAGATTAATGACGGGGAGTATGTGGTAATGATAAGTGATGGTGTTATTGATGCCATTCCTTTTTATGATAAGGAACAGCAATTTGCAAGGATAATAGACGAAGCGGCACAGAATCACACCAGCCCTCAGAAGCTGGCGGACAATATTCTGGAGGAGGTGCTTTTCTATGAAACTGGGCAGCGCAGGGACGATATGACTGTGCTTGTAACAGGTGTATGGAGGACAAAAAACTTGCATAATAATAACGAATAAAGTATATTGCTTGTATATCAAGTAAAAAGAAATGAGATAAGTAATGTATAACCGGGTGTTAAAATATGTACAGAAGAACAGAATGCTTGAAAAGTGCAGTCATGTGGTAGCAGGTCTATCCGGCGGCGCTGATTCAGTGTGTCTTCTGGATATACTTGACAGAATGAGAGATACTTATGGATACACAATCACAGCTGTTCATGTGCACCATGGGATTCGTGGAGCAGAGGCTGACCGGGATAGGGATATGTGCAGGCAGTTGTGCAGCTCCCGTAATATAGAGCTTAAGGAATATTATTATAATGTACCGGAATATGCCAGCCAGCATAACCTTACCTGTGAAGAGGCTGGCCGTCAGCTGAGATACGAAGCCTTTAGCAGAGAGGCGAAGACCAGAGGAAGCGTAATTGCAGTTGCCCACCACATGAATGACCAGGCAGAAACCGTTATTTTTAACATGTGCCGCGGAAGCTCCATTAGAGGAATGAGAGGTATGCAGCCTGTTAATGGTATAATAATCAGACCGCTTTTATGCTGCCTGCGGGAAGAGATAGAAGCTTATGATAAAAGACACGATATTGAATATGTTAATGACAGCACTAATGCGGAATCAGACTACAGCCGTAACCGGATTCGCAATGAGCTGATTCCATATATAACTGAGAATATTAATTCTAATGCAGTTGGCAATATTGCGGCTATGGCTTTAAGGGCAGGAGAGGCAGAAAGCTATTTGGACCGTATAACCAGACAGGCCTATAACAGCTGTGTTAAGCAGGAAAAAGACGGAATACTTTTATATGGTCTTGAAAATCTGGACAGATATATTGCCGGACGGGTGGTATATATGGCTATAGGAAGTGCTGCCGGGGGATTGAAGGACATAAGTAATGCCCATGTTGATGAGGTTATGGAGCTGCTTGATAACCAGAGTGGACGGTCTGCTGTAATAAGGAAGAACATTACTGCCAGGAAAAATTCCGACGGTATATATATAAGTACCGGAATTGGAACACAGCATGAACCTGTGGATGTAACAGTACCATCCACCGTAGAGCTGTGGAATAGTGGAAAAAGCTTCACTTTTTCAGTAGAGGAGTGGACATTTGACAAAAAAATCACAAATGAAGTCTATACGAAATGTTTTGATTATGATAAAATAAAGATTGGTCTGCAGTTGCGTAACAGAAAGGCTGGAGACTATGTAGCAATTGATTCAGCGGGACATCATAAAAAACTAAAGCAGTATTTTATTGATGAAAAGATTCCCCAGCGCAGAAGAGATGAATGCATTCTCCTGGCAGAGGGAAGTCATATATTATGGATTGTGGGAGAAAGAATAAGTGCCGAATACAAGGTAACTGATTCCACGGTCAGAATACTTAAAGTTCAATACGGAGGACAAACTAATGGAGAGAGTTGAAATCCTGCTTTCTGAGCAGGAAGTTGATGACAGAATTGCAGCCATAGGCAAGCAGATAAGTGAAGATTATCAGGGCAAAACAATACATATGATATGTATTCTTAAGGGTGGGGCACCATTTATGTGTGAGCTTGCCAAGCGTGTAACTGTTCCTGTAAGTCTTGATTTCATGTCTGTTTCAAGCTATGGAGCAGGTACCTCATCAAGCGGAATTGTCAAGATTGTTAAGGACCTTGATGAGCCACTTGAGGGTAAGGATGTTATTATTGTAGAGGATATCATTGATTCAGGCAGAACCCTAAGCCATCTGCTGGAGATATTTAAGCAGCGTAACCCGGCAAGCATTAAGCTTTGTACACTTTTGGATAAGCCGGAGAGAAGAGTTGTAAAGGACGTTAATGTGGACTACGTGGGATTTAGGATACCAGATGAATTTGTAGTAGGCTACGGTCTTGATTACGACCAGAGATACAGAAATCTGCCATATATTGGCGTTGTTAAATTTGACTAGGAGGAGCAGAGTAATTGGATAATAAAAAGACCAGAAGCAGTGGCTTTGTTTTTTACATGATAATAATTGTCATTGCAATTGTTGTTATTTTTGCAATCAGGCAGAATTCCAAAATAGTAAGCAGCTATTCATATGTGAATTTTCTTGATGACCTGAATTCGGGAAAGGTATCAGAGGTAACAATTTCACAGAATAAAGAGATTCCTACAGGTGTTATTTCTGTTGAATTTGCTGATTCAGACAGTAAGAACCAGAGCGTTAACGTTACAGATACAGATGCAGTAGTTAATGCAGTTATAGAATACAATGATGATGCCAAGACGGATGTTAAGCTTGCTGTTGGAGATGTTAAAAGAGACAGCGTATTCCTTACAACTGTTCTGCCATTTATTGTAGTTGGAGTAATAATTATTTTCCTGTTCCTTCTCATGAACAGGCAGGCAGCCGGTGGTGGTGCCAATGCCAAGATGATGAATTTTGGTAAGAGCCGTGCCAAGCTGATGGACCCTAAGGCGCGTAATATTAATTTTAACAATGTTGCAGGTCTTGTAGAGGAGAAGGAAGAGCTGGATGAAATAGTTGATTTCCTTAAGAGCCCTAAGAAATATATTGACCTGGGAGCCAGAATCCCTAAGGGAGTTATTCTTGTGGGTCCTCCGGGAACAGGTAAAACACTTCTTGCCAAGGCTGTAGCAGGCGAGGCAGGAGTTCCTTTCTTCAGCATATCCGGTTCAGATTTTGTTGAGATGTTTGTAGGTGTAGG
>CAYTWF010000004.1:0-39844 GCA_964441705.1 uncultured Butyrivibrio sp. | reverse complement strand
AAGCCAAAAAGAACGCACCATGTATTGTATTTATTGATGAGATTGATGCCGTTGCAAGACGAAGAGGTACAGGAATGGGCGGCGGACATGATGAGAGAGAGCAGACACTTAACCAGATGCTGGTTGAGATGGATGGCTTTGGTGTTAATGCAGGTATTATCGTTATGGCTGCAACCAACAGAGTTGATATTCTTGACCCTGCAATATTAAGACCAGGAAGATTTGACCGTAAGGTAGTTGTTGGAAGACCGGATGTTAAGGGCAGAAGAGAGATTCTTAATGTACACACCAAGGGCAAGCCAATGAGTGAGGATGTTAATCTTGACACAATTGCGCAGACAACTGCCGGATTTACAGGTGCTGACCTTGAGAACCTTATGAATGAAGCTGCAATCTATGCAGCCAGAAATAACAGAGCATATATAACTCAGGCTGATATCGAAAGATCCTTTGTTAAGGTTGGTATTGGTGCAGAGAAGAAGAGCAAGGTAATATCTGACAAGGAAAAAAGAATTACAGCATATCATGAATCAGGACATGCTATTTTATTCCATGTGCTTCCTGATGTTGGACCTGTTCATACAATATCCATTATTCCTACCGGTTCAGGAGCAGCAGGCTACACAATGCCACTGCCTGAAAAGGATGAAATGTTCAATACCAAGGGAAAGATGCTTCAGCAGATTGTTGTGGGACTTGGTGGACGTGTGGCAGAGGAGCTTGTATTTGATGATATAACTACCGGTGCGTCACAGGATATTAAGCAGGCAACCCAGATAGCAAGAGACATGGTTACCAAATATGGTTTCTCGGAGAAAATAGGTCTCATTAATTATGGTTCTGATGAGGACGAGGTATTCATTGGCAGAGACCTTGCACATGCTAAGCCATATGGTGATGAGGTTGCAACTGCAATCGATGAAGAGGTTAAGAGAATCATTGATGAAAGCTATGCAAAGGCAAGAAGTATTATTCAGGAACACAGACAGATACTTGATGACTGCGCAGAGCTGCTTATTGAGAAGGAAAAGGTAACAAGAGAAGAGTTTGAGGCATTATTTACAGAAAACGCATAATATTAGATACTATTTTCCACAACGGCGGTAAGCGCTATATAAATTGCACAAAAAAATTTTTTAAAAAAAACATGTTTGTGCACACTTTAGTTAAGGCTATTGCTACAATACACTTGTAACCCCCCAATACATTATATAGTTTTACTACACCCCATAAGAAACGAAATACCTTCTCCAAAAAGGACAGCGAACGGAAGCTGTCCTTTTTACTTTGTTCGTTTGTGCTATTGAAAGAATAAGGATTAGGATATAGAATAGAGGGGTGGGTGCTATAACCTGACAGATTTGGAGAATACCTAATGGAAATAATTAAGAATTTTGATAATATGCAGCCTTATGAAAAGGCGTGGATGTATCTTACTAATATGAAACCTGTGTTAAATGCAAGAGGTCTTTTTCATGATGCAACAGAGCAGTTTCGTATACCATGCGAGCCTGAGAGGAACAGTGATGTCATTCTTAAGTTCAGAACAGTAAGATACAACGTTGATAAGGTTGCGGCAATAGTCAATGGTGATTACCATAAAATGAAAAGAACGTCAAAGGATAAGTACTTTGATTATTATACAGTTACAATTCATGTTGAGGACCAGCCGGTATCGTATTATTTTGAGATAACCTCGGGAAAGTCCACAATATTTTACACACAGCTGGGCGCAGGTAATGACCTTAATCAGTTCTATAACTTTATGATATATCCTGGCTTTACCACTCCTGAATGGGTGCGTGGAACAGTAATTTATCAGATATATGTGGATAGATTCTATAATGGGGATCAGTCTAATGATGTGGTTGATAATGAATATTCATATATTGGAGAGCATGTAAGCAGAGTTACCAATTGGGATAAATATCCTGCCACCATGGGCGTCAGGGAGTTTTATGGTGGAGATTTGGAGGGCGTAATACAGAAGCTGGATTACATTGCAGACCTGGGAATACAGTGTATATATTTTAATCCACTTTTCGTCTCTCCTTCTAATCATAAATATGATATTCAGGATTATGATTATATAGACCCGCATTTTGGTAAAATTGTGGATGATGGCGGAGAACCTCTGCCTGACTGGGATAAGGATAATTCTCATGCCAGCAAGTATATTAAGAGAGTAACAGGACTTGCTAATCTCGAAGCCAGCAACCAGCTTTTTGCAAGACTTGTAGATGAGGCGCATAAAAGAGGAATTAAGGTTATCATTGATGGTGTATTTAATCATTGTGGTTCCTTTAATAAATGGCTTGACCGTGAAAGAATCTATGAAGGCAGCAGCGATTTTGCCAAGGGAGCATACGTTGATGCCGGCAGTCCATACAGGGATTTCTTTCAATTTAATAATCAGAATGCATGGCCTTATAATGGCAGCTACAATGGCTGGTGGGGTCATGATACATTACCAAAGCTTAATTATGAGGGCTCACGTAATCTTGAGGAATATATACTGCAGGTGGGACGTAAGTGGGTATCTCCGCCATATAACGTAGATGGCTGGAGACTTGATGTTGCTGCTGATTTGGGCTGCAGTCAGGAATATAATCACCAGTTCTGGCGCAGGTTCAGGAATGCGGTGAAGGAGGCTAATCCCAATGCCGTAATTCTGGCAGAGAATTATGGAGATTCCAATGCATGGCTGTGCGGAGGAGAATGGGATACAATTATGAATTATGACGCTTTCATGGAACCAATTACATGGTTTTTAACTGGCATGGAAAAGCACAGTGATTCATTTAATCAGGATAAGATTGAAAATCCGGCATATTTTTTTGACTCAATGAGACATAATATGGCCAGAATGGGTGGAGCTCCGGTTAGAATTTCCATGAATGAGCTGTCCAACCATGACCATTCAAGGTTCCTTACAAGAACCAATAGAACAGTGGGCAGAACTGAATCAAGAGGTCCTAAGGCTGCGGAGGAGAATGTATCAAGGTCTGTATTTATGGAGGCTGTAATTATTCAGATGACATGGCCGGGAGCACCTACGGTGTATTATGGCGATGAAGCAGGTCTGTGCGGCTGGACGGACCCGGACAATCGAAGGTCATATCCATGGGGGCATGAGGATGGAATGCTTATTGATTTCCACAAGGCTGTTATCGGGATTCATCGCAGCAATCCTGCGCTTGTTAAGGGCTCACTCAAGACTCTTATAGGTGATTATAATGTAATTGCTTATGGAAGATTTTATGGAAGCAGCAGAGCAGTAACCATTATTAATAATAATGCGGATGAGCGGACAATTCAGCTTAACGTGTGGGAATGCGGAATCAGGACAAAAGACAGACTGCATCAGGCAATACTTACCTGTAATGACAGCTTTCAGACAGACGTAGCAGATATTGAGGTAATTAATGGCAGAATTACTGTTACAATGCCTGGATGCTCAGGTACAATCCTTGTAACACAGGAATAATAAGTTGTTGCATGTAAAAGTCGACAAAATCAATTTTTTTTGATATAATACTCAATTATGGAACAAATAAAAGAGCTGACGAAGAGACTGATTGCCAATAGCTTTAAAGAGCTTATGCTGCAGACCTCCTTCGATAAAATTACAATTAAAATGATAACTGACCATGCAAGCGTTATCAGACCTACATTTTATAATCATTTCCATGACAAATATGAGCTTATGGAATGGATATTAAGGGATGAGGTACTGAATGATGTTTCAGAGCAGATGAATGAAGGTAATTCTCAACAGGCAATAGATTTTCTGTTCTCCAGGTTCTATGAGGACAGGGAGTATTATCGGAAAGCATTTGAGATTGAGGGTCAGAATGGATTTGCCGAGACCCTGCTTATGCTTTTGTCAGAGGTGTTTAATCAGGCATCCGATGGTAAGAAGCTTATGGCCTATGAGCATGAGATGCCGCACCGGGTAGTGTCGCAGTATTATGCAAGTGGTCTCATTTCCATGCTTAAGCTGGAGATAGAGGAGTCTGATGAGCTGTCATCAGAGCAGCTAAAGGATACCTACAGCTATCTTACAAGTCATACTCTTTATGAGATAATTAAATAATTAATTATATTGCGACTACATTTTTGCGAAAATGTAGTCGCTTTTTACATTTTGACTGAAATGTAGTCCGAAAATACAAATTTTGAAAAGTGTATATGGCGGATTTGATACTTATTATGTAATCTATACAGGTATGATTTGGAAAAAGTCATAATTGTGAGGTTTTATTTTTATGAATACATTTATAACAATACTAATAGGATTTGGTCTGGCCTTTGATGTATTTGCAATTGCAGTATCACAGGGTTCAGTTCTTGGGCAGGTCAAGGCAAGAGGTCTTGTGCTTATGAGCCTTATTGTCTGTGGATGGCAGGTAGTTGCAATGGGATTAGGATATGGAATATCATCAATTCCCAATGTTGAGGCAATGTCTGTTGATGCCAGAATGGTATGGACAATTTTATCAGCTGCAATATTAATAGGCCTTGGAGGAATAAAGCTTTTTGTCCTCAACTACAGAAAAGCACTTCCGGAGGTCAGGTCCGATATAGATTTCAGAAAAACCTGTGGAATTGCAGCATCCACAAGTATATATACATTGTTTGCAGGCGTTGCATGTGGATTCCTTATGCTCAATGCCGTCAGTGTCGGGATAATGATATGTATTATGACACTGGGTCTTGTAGTTTTTGGAGTATTTGTAGGCTACAGAAATGGCGAGCTGGATAAGAGGATATACAGAAGCGGCGGTATCATTCTCATACTGGCAGGATTAATAGTTATTGGTCAGTATATAGTATGGTATTTTGACTAACAGGAGAGGAAGACCGCTATGCTTAACATAATTCAGAAAATCTTCGCCGGAATTGGCAGAGGACTTATGACTGCTTTTGTAAGAATTGCATTTCGTCCGAGGATAAGATATACAGCCCGAAATAGAAGAAATTGCAGCTTTGGACAGCCGGTTATATATGTAGGTAATCACACGAGCCACATGGATGGCGTAATGACATCAGTTATTTTTGCCAGAAGCAAAGCACATATTCTTGTTGCTAAGGACTGGTATGAGAAGCCGAAGTTTAATTGGTTTTTGAAGAACAACAGATGTATCCCAATGGACCGCTATGGAATAGAGACAGGCTGGATAAGGGATTCCAGAGAGGCGTTGAAGAAGGGCGATTCAATAATAATTTATCCTGAGGGCAGAACCGGTAAGGATAATGAACCCAGAGAATTTAAGTCAGGCTTTATTATGCTGGCATTAATGACCGGGGCAAAGATAGTACCATTTGCAGTGGATGGCAGTTATGACATTGTATTTGGAAAAAGACAAAGAGTTCTTGTGGGTGAGCCTACAGAGCTTTCCAGGGAAGGCAAGGGACTTAAGCCTGAGTATATGGAGCATGAAAGTGAAAGATTCAGACAGATTGTTATTGATATGATAAAAGAGCTTAAAGGAGAATGAAGTCATGGTATTTGATAAACTTGTAGAGATTTTTTCCAATGTTATTCCTGAGGTTGATACAGCAGAGATAACAAAGGATAGTTCATTAATGGAGGATTTGGGACTTAATTCACTTACAATGATGCTGCTTGCAGTGTCAGTTGAGGATGAGTTTGATATTAAGTTCGAGGATATGCAGAATCTTGAAACTGTAGGGGATGTATGTGATTACATTACCCAAAACGCGCACATAGAATAAAGGTGATTATATGGCAAAGACAGGGTTAGTTCTTGAAGGCGGAGCATTTAGAGGCGTATTTACCTCAGGTGTTCTGGATGTCCTGATGGAGAACGGAATAGAATATGATTATGTTGTTGGTGTATCAGCTGGTGCCGGTAATGGAATGGGCTACTTGTCACACCAGCCGGGAAGAACCAGAAATGTTATTAAGCCCCGCAATCATAAGATTAATTATTTCGGAATGAAGCAGGTGATTAAGGCAGGCAAATTCCTTAATCTGGATAAGATGTTTTTTGAATATCCATATGAACAGTTCCCATATGATTTTGAGGCATTTGATAATAATAATACAGAGATTGATATCGTGGTATCTAATTGTGATACAGGAGAGGCTGAGTATTATGATGCTCATGCAGACAGACAGAAGTTCCTGGAGTTTGGAAAGGCCTCCTGTTCAGTACCAATTATGTGCGCCCCCGTTAAGATAGGAGATTATCATTATCTTGATGGAAGTATATGTGATTCAATTCCTGTGCAGAGAGCACTTGATAAGAAGTGTGACAAGATAGTAGTTATTATGACTAAGAATATGGGCGAGACTCCTACCAATTATGGCAAGGCTAAGGCTGTTATGGCTGCAAGATACAAGAAAAAATATCCGAAGTTCTATGAGGCATTGCTGAGAAGAACAGAGGTATATAAGGAAGAGCTTAGACTTCTTAACAAGCTTGAGAAGGAAGGCAGAGCCCTTGTAATCAGACCAAGTGTTGAATGCATACATAAGTTTGAGCAGGATGATAATAAAGTAGAAGAATTCTATCAGAACGGCAGAGATATGGGTCTGAAATACCTTGAGGAGCTTAAGGCCTTTGCAGGGATAACAACAGAAATTATGACTGACGAAGAGCAGGCAGAGGCAGCTGTATAGGCTGTCAGACAGGACTGGATAATGAAGGTTTTATTAATTAACGGAAGCATGAAGGGCGGCAGAAGCCATTCCCTTAAGGTAGCGAAAAGCTTTGTTGCAGGGCTTGCTGCAGAGACTGATGCACAGGTTGAAGAGCTTGAGCTTGGTAAGCTTAATATTAAGCATTGCGTAGGATGCTTTTCCTGTTGGAAGACAACTCCCGGACAATGCGCAATTCATGATGATATGGATATGGTCAGGGAGCAAATCCTTGCAAGTGATGTGATTGTTTTGAGCTTTCCATTATACTGCTTTGGAGTATCCTCCATTGTTAAGACAATGATAGACCGTCTTTTGCCATTTAAGCTTCCGTATAATGGAAGACTGGCAACTGAGGACAATATTAATATTCTGGATTTCAGATATGATTTCTCAGATAAAAGACTGGTACTGGTATCTTCGTGTGCCCATGCCTCAACAGATTATGTGTATGAATCTGTGACAAGAGAATTTGACCTTATATGTGGAATTGGTAAGTACACAACAGTATTTTGCCCACAGGGAGAGATACTTGAGCTGGAGCAGATGAAGCCAATATTTAATAATTATCTTAATAAGGTGGAATCGGCAGGCAGGGAGTTCGCAGTCAATGGAAACCTTAGTGAGGAAACCCACAGGAAGGTATGTGCGCCGCTTGTGCCGGTAAGAGCAGTTGAGAAAATGATGTCTGGATACTGGAACAGCTATCCACAGGAATAAATAACAATAGGAATGGAAGAAAAAATGGGATTATTAAGGTTTTATTACGTGGCACTAAGCAGTCCATATTTTGTACTGCATATGCTTTATGAGGTTAATAAGTATATGAAGCATCCTGAAAGATATAATGAGGATGACCGATACAGACTGGCTCAGCGAATAATGGAGCATATGAGAAAAAGAGGACGTGCTACAACAAAGGTATATGGCAGGGAGAACCTTCCAAAGGAAGGCGGATATATTCTGTATGCGAACCATCAGGGTAAATACGATGCACTGGGTATTATGCTTAGCCATGATGAACCATGTGCAGTGTTGATGGAGAAGAATCAGTCTGAGAAGATTGTTGCCAAACAGGTAGTTGATTTAGTTAACGGAAAAAGACTTGATTTTAAGAACCCAAGACAGCAGCTTAAGGTGCTTAAGGAGCTTGCCCAGGAGGTTAAGGAAGGAAGAAAATACCTTATTTTTCCAGAGGGCGGCTACAAGGACAATAAAAATACTTTGCAGAAGTTTAATGCAGGCTGCTTTAGATGTGCCCTTGATTCACAGTGTCCAATTATTCCTGTTACAATAGTTGATTCATACAAAGCACTAAATGGCAACTCCTTCAAAAGATGTGTTACTCAGGTTCACTATCTTAAGCCAATTACCTTTGAGGAGTATGGCAGCATGAAAAAAACAGAGATATGTGCTCTTGTAAAGGAACGTATTCAGGAAAAGATGGATGAAGTGCTTACAGCAAGACATCACGTAAAGGCAAGGACAGAATAATGATTAACTATTCGGCAGAACAAAGAGAATATTTTGAAGGACTTCTTAAGCCTGAGGTTCTTAAGGAGCTACCATTACTTAATACATTTTGTGAGCTTATGGAGAAGTGCAGGAGAGATTACTCAGAGCTTCCGGCAGTAAGTGATATGGTTAGTACAGTAGCCTATGGTGAACTGTGTGACAGAATCGGACAGAGAAGGCAATTCCTTAAAGAGCAGGGCTTTGTTAAGGGTGATATTATTGCAGTACTGGCACCTAACTGTCTGGCAGCGATGGAATTATATATGGCAATTCCTACATCAGGCTGCACAGTTATTATGCTTCCTGCAGCGCCTAATGCGCTTAGTCATGATGACCTTGTAAGAATAATTGCCAAGTTTGATATTAAAGGACTTTTTATTAATCCAGAATTTGAAGAGATTACAAATGGTCTTGATACACAGATATTTGGAATTAACGATACAGCACAGAGCCAGGCACCAATGGCAGATGTATCAGCAGATGATATAGCTGTAATATGCTTTTCACTTGGAACTGTTAAATCTCCATATGCCAATGGAGAGGCTGGTGAGCCTTATGGAGCAATGCTTTCACATGGAGCAATTATGAGAGCAGCACATAATGGATTATTTATTCCGGGACACACATATGGACAGAGAACTGTTGCGATTCTTCCATTATCACATGTGTTTGGAGCTATTAGAGGATTGCTTACATGTATATACACTGGCGCACTTGTGTATGCCTGTGAAGACATGAGTAATATAGTATTTGACATACCTAAAATGAAGCCAACAATTCTTACACTTGTACCGGGTCTTGCTGAGATGGTACTTGCAGTAGCAAGAATCAAAGGACCTGAATTCCTTGATGGAATTGAGACAATTATCTGTGGTGGTGCTTATGTTCAGCCAAAGCTTATTAAGATGGCAGCAGATTTGGGAATCACTCTTTTTGCCGGTTATGGACTTACAGAGGCAGCCAATATTGTTACTGGTAATGTTGATACCGACAAGGTGGCGGATTCAGTTGGCAAGGTATATCCAGGAACTGAAGTTAGAATCCAGGATGGAGAGATTCAGGTTAAGGGTGATGTAGTTATGAAGGGGTATTATAATGACTCTGAAAGAACTGCAGAGGCTTTCACAGAAGATGGATGGCTTAAAACCGGTGACCTCGGAGAGATAGATGATGATGGATACTTACATATTTTAGGGCTGAAGAAGAATCTTATTATCACTCCTAACGGTGAAAACATTTCACCTGAAGAACTTAAGATGAGATTTGCAGATATAGAAGGAATTAAGGATTGCCTAATAAAAGAGGACAGTCTAAGAGGAAGGGCATTACTTGCAATAGTAATTGAACCCGATATGAACTTCTATGGTAACATGGAGTCTGGAGATATTGAAAAGGACCTTAAAGCCAAGGTTAAAGCCAGAAGTAACGAGCTTCCTACATATAAGGGAGTAACTAAAACAATTGTAAGCTATGAGGCAATTGACCACAGTGTGGTGGACAGATATTTTGATATTCAATGGTAGAAACAGTGCTCTCACTGATCTATATAAATTATTTTTCTAAAGGAGATTTAAAATGGACGCAAAGCAGACAGAAATTGCAGAAAAGATTAAAGGAATTCTTGTTGAGAACTTAAGAATACCTGCAGAAGAGCTTGATTATGAAGTTGAACTTTTCGGAGATGGAATCGGTCTTGATTCAATTGATTCACTTGAGATTATTGCTGGAATCGATCAGGAATTCGGAGTACAGATGACAGGTGTTGCTAAAGAGAACTTCTTTAACATTGAAGCACTTAGCAAATATGTTATGGAGCACATGGAGGACTAATAATCCTTCATCTGCCCTGTGGCAGTATCAATCTGACTAACAGTGCACAGGAACTGTAGTTATAGTAATGCCCTCGATTAAGGAAGGCTGGAAGAGGTAAATATATGGTTGGAAATGATAAAAGATGTGTTATTACCGGACTTGGAATGATTAATGCCATTGGAGATACGGTGGATGAAAGCTGGAAGAACTGTATCAGTGGTGTATGCGGAATTGATGTAGTTAAATCGATAGATACAACTGAGTGCTATGCTCACATGGGCGCTGAGTCAAAGGAATGCTTTGATGTTGACGCCGGTGAGGATGCAGATAAGATGGACAGAGTTTCACTTCTGTGTGTTAAGGCTGCCAAAGAGGCACTTGGTGATTCAAAAATAGAGATAAATGACAATAATGCAGACAGAGTTGGTGTTATTATCGGCAGCTGCGTTGGTGGAGCAATCAGTATTCAGAAGTTCTTTACTGAGAATGAAGAGGATCCTTCAAAGACAGATGCTAATGATATAGTTAAGATGCCAATCGGAGCGATAGCTAATAATGTTGCTAAGATTGCTGGAGCAAAGGGCGTAGTTACCAATGTAGGTAACGCATGTGCAGCCAGTACAATCAGTGTTGAGTATGCATGCGACCTTATTCGTGCAGGAGTAGGTGATGCTTTCATCGTAGGTGGCTCAGATTCCTTCTCAGCCCTTGCATTTGGTGGATTTACAGCACTTCATGCACTTGATACAGACCCATGCTCTCCATATAACAAGAGCAAGGGAATTACACTTGGAGAAGGTGCCGGTGCACTTATCGTTGAGTCCTATGAGCATGCCGCAGCCAGAGGAGCTCATATCTATTGTGACGTAATTGGTGGTGGTATCAGTTCAGATGCTCATCATATTACTGCACCAAGACCTGATAGTGAAGGACAGATGAATGCAATGAAATGGGCACTTGATAATGCCCAGTTAACACCTGATAAGATTGGATATATTAATGGACATGCAACTGGTACTCCACTTAATGATTCAACTGAGACACAGGCAATGCAGAATATTTTTGGTGACTGCGATAATGTAAGCGTTGACTCAACCAAATCAATGGTTGGACATTGCCTCGGAGCTGCAGGTGCAGTTGAAGCTATTTATACAGTAAAGGCTCTTACAACAAGCACACTTCCTGCAACAATCGGATATTCAGAGGAAGACCTTGCTAATCTTAAGGAAAGAGCCGGAAAGCTTGATTTCCTTCCTAATGAGAGCAAGCACAAGGACGTAGACTATGCAATGACTAATAACTTTGCATTTGGCGGATGTAATGCATCACTTATATTTGCAAAGGAGCCTAAGGCTGTTAAGCCACAGGAAGATAATAAGGTATATGTAACAGGCTTTGGCCTTGTAAGTGCACTTGGCAACAGCGTTGAGGAATATGTTGAAAACGCCAAGTCAGGTAAAACAGCTGCTGAGAATGGTTCTATTCATGCTAACGTTGGAGCTGATGATTATAAGGAGCATGAGATTAAGCTTAACTTCTATAGAAAGCTTGATAAGCTTAGCCAGATTCAGGTTGTATCAGGCAGGTCTTGTCTTAAGAGCGCAGGCGTTACTGTAACTCCTGAGAATGAGACTGAGATTGGTATGATTATCGGTACATCAGATGGACCGGCAACAGATATTATTAACTTCCATGAGGGACTTATTAAGAATGGTCTTCAGGCAGGCAGCGCATTTGTATTCCCTAACACAGTATACAATGCAGCCGGCGGATACCTTTCAATTAATTCAGGTGTTAAGGGTGTTAATGTAACTGTTACTAATGGTATGCAGTCAGGACTTCAGAGCGTATGCTATGCTTACAATGTAGTAAGAGATGGCGCTGAGAAGATGATGATGGCTTGTGGTGTTGATGAAAATACTGATACAATGCAGCTTCTCTACGGCAAGCTTGGATATATGTCTGATGGAACAGATACTACACCTTATGGCAAGAGTGGTAAGACCTTCGTACTTGGTGAAGGAAGTACATCCATGATGCTGGAAAGCGAAGCATCAGCGAATGCAAGAGGAGCAGTAAAATATGCACAGATAGCCGGCTACGGAATGGCTCATGAGTCAGTAACAGTTGGTACACTTGCAGGTTCAGATGCAGCTCTTGATAAGGCAATCACTAACGCTTGTAAGAATGCTGGAATTACAGTTAATGATATTGATGCAATTGTTGGATTTGGTAATGGTAACACAACAGTTGATACAATAGAGATGAATTCATACGAAAGAGTATTTGGCAACAATCAGAAGCCTGTACACAGTGTAAAAACACTTGTAGGCGAAGCCAGAGCGGCTGCAGCTACACTTGAGGCAGTTCATGCATCACTTATGTTAGCAGGTAAGCTTGATAAGAATCAGCCAGCTTATATTTTTGAAAATGGAACAGCTAAGGAGATTACAGCTGATACATCAGCATATAAGTATGTACTTGCTACAAGCTTTGCAGTAGGTGGTTCTTATTGTGCAGTAGTACTTAAGAAGGCAGAATAAACAGTTATAAAAGGAGAATCAGAAGATATGAGTAGAGTTGCAATTGTTACAGGTGCTTCAAGAGGAATTGGAAAAGCATGTGCATTAAGACTTGCCAAGGAGGGCATCGACGTTGTTGTTAATTATAACAGCAGCGAAGAGGCCGCAATGGAGGTTGTTAATAAAATAAAAGATATGGGCTGTGATGCAATCGCTGTAAAAGCAAATGTATCAGTTCAGAAGGAAGTATCAATGCTTTTCAGAGAAGCATTTAAGCATTTTGGACATATTGATATCCTTGTTAATAATGCAGGTGTTGTAGATGATGCATATCTGCTTATGCTTAATTCTGATTCTCTTGACAGAAGCATGAATATTAATGTTAAAGGATATTTTTACTGCTGCCAGCAGGCCGCCCTTAAGATGTTCAAACAGAGAAGCGGCAGAATCGTTAATATCTCATCTGTAAGCTCAAAGCTTGCCCTTGCAGGACAGTCAGTATACAGTGCAACTAAGGGTGCTGTTAACTCAATGACAGCAACACTTGCCAAGGAGCTTGGGCCTTATGGTATCCAGGTTAACGCTGTTGCACCTGGCTTCATAACAACAGAAATGATTGATGATATACCGGCTGAGAAAATGGAAGAATATAATAAGAATATTCCTCTGGGACGCCTTGGAACCGTTGATGAGGTTGCAGAGGTTGTTACCATGCTGTGCGGTGATGCCAGCTCTTATGTAACCGGTCAGGTCATCGTAATGGATGGAGGTCTTAGCTTATAATGATGAATATAATGGATATTAACAAAAGAATTAAGCAGAGACCACCATTTCAGATGGTTGAGAGAGTACTTGAGATTGTTCCGGGCGAATCAGTAAAGGCACTTAAGAATGTGTCAATTAATGAACCATATTTTATGGGACATTTTCCGGATTCACCTATTATGCCAGGTGTGCTTGTAATTGAATCAGCAGCACAGGCATGTTCTCTTGCTATTGAAGCAGATGGAACAGATGACAGTACAATATATGTATTATTAAAGGTTAAGGATTTTAAATTTGTTAAGCCTG
This sequence comes from uncultured Butyrivibrio sp., assembly GCA_964441705.1. GTDB lineage: Bacteria > Bacillota > Clostridia > Lachnospirales > Lachnospiraceae > Eshraghiella. The sequence goes on along the minus strand of CAYTWF010000004.1, from coordinate 26,257 downwards.
TAATTCCAGGAGATACACTTATTATTGACTGTAAGAAGACTATGGGTGCTTCAGGTCTGTATTCCTTTGCAGTAACAATCTCAGTTAATGACAAGGTTAGAGCAAAGGGCGAGCTTATGTTTACAGCAGTTGACAAGGCTGCAATCTACGCAGAGGATTAATAGCTGTATTTTGGAATGTCTTATCTGACAGAAAGCCACTTAAGACGGATTGGAGGAAAATAATGGGAAAAACAGCATTTCTTTTCCCTGGACAGGGTGCACAGTATGTGGGCATGGCCAAGGATTTCTACGACCAGTACGAGGAATGTAAGGCAATAATTGATAAGGCAGATGAGCTTATGGATTTTGACCTTAAGCACATTTTGTTTGAGGAAAACGATTTAATTAATAAAACAGAATATACACAGGCAGCTATGCTTGCAGCAGAGTGCTGCATTCTTAAGGCTGTCGAACTTAAAGGTATCACAGCTGATATTACTGCAGGCTTAAGCCTTGGTGAATATGCAGCGTTGGTTGCAAGCAGGGCTGTATCCTTTGAAGATGCAATGAAGCTTGTGAGAAAACGTGGCATGTACATGGAGAATGAAGTGCCAGCAGGTAAGGGTTCAATGGCAGCAGTTATTGGACTTGATGCAGCTCCTATTAAGGAAATCTGTGACAAAATTACAGCAGAGACTGGTAAGGTTGTATCTCCGGCTAATTTTAATTGTCCGGGACAGATTGTAATCTCTGGTTATGCCCAGTCAGTACAGGCAGCAGTTCCAATGCTTCAGGAAGCAGGTGCTAAGCTTGTATCTGTTCTTAATGTAAGTGGACCCTTCCATTCACCAATGCTTAAAGGCGCTGGAGACAAGCTTGCCGTTGAACTTCAGAATGTAGAATTTGTAGACCCTGCAATTCCATATATCAACAACTATAAGGTTGATGTTGTTACAGACAGTTCTTCAATTAAAGAGACTCTTGAGCATCAGGTATATTCTCCGGTCAGATGGCAGGAGACAATGGAAAAAATGCTTGAAGCTGGCGTTGATACATTCTATGAAATTGGACCAGGCAAAACACTTGCCGGTTTCATGAAGAGAATTGACAGAAGTAAAAAGGTTATCACTATAAACACGGTCAGTGACCTGGAAGCAATAGGCTAAGGAGGCTCTGACATGTGGGACGAGAAGCTTAAGGAGCTTGATGAATACCGTGCCAAGGCAGAAATTGGCGGTGGTCAGGCTCGTATAGATAAACAGCACGAGAGAGGAAAGCTTACTGCTCGTGAAAGACTTAACATTCTTTTTGATGAAGGAACATTTGTTGAGATTAATAATCTTATGGAATCCAGAACTACAGATTTTGGAATGGATAAGAAAAAAATTCCCGGAGACGGTGTTGTAACTGGCTACGGAAAGGTTAATGGACGCATTGTTTTTGCATCATCTCAGGATTTCACCGTTGGCGGTGGTGCTCTTGGTGAGTATCACGCAATGAAAATCTGCAATGCAATGGATATGGCTATGGATGCCAAAGCACCATTTGTAGAGATTAACGATAGCGGTGGAGCCAGAATTGAAGAGGGAATCGACAGCCTTAACGGATATGCCAGAATGTTCAAAAGACATACTGATATGTCAGGTGTTGCACCTCAGATAGCTGTAATTATGGGACCTTGTGCAGGTGGAGCATGCTATTCACCAGCCCTTTGTGATTTCATATTTATGACAAAAGAAAATGGACAGATGTATATTACCGGACCAAAGGTAATTAAAGAGGTTACCGGAGAGGTTGTTACTACTCAGGAGCTTGGCGGTGCCGAGGTTCATATGAATCAGAGTGGTGTTGCCCATTTTGTATATCCGGATGACACAGCCTGTCTTAAGGGCGTAAGACAGCTGCTTGCGTTTCTTCCTGAGAACTTTGAGGAGAAGCCTCCAGTAGTTGAACCTGTTAAAAAATACTATCACAAGAGACTTAGAGATATTGTGTCTCCTAACATGAAAATCTCTTATGATATGCATGATGTTATTAATGAGCTTGCTGACATTGACACCTTTATGGAGATTCAGTCAGGCTTTGCCAGGAATATAATTGTTGGTCTTATGAGACTTGATGGCAATACCGTTGGTGTGGTAGCCAATCAGCCAGATTATCTGGCAGGCTCCCTGGATTACAATTCAGGTGACAAAGCAGGACGTTTCATTAGATTCTGTGATTGCTTTAATATCCCTATTCTTACACTTGTTGATGTACCTGCATTTTTACCAGGTAAATCACAGGAGCATTGCGGAATTATTCGTCATGGAGCTAAGCTTTTATATGCTTATAGTGAGGCAACAGTTCCTAAGGTTGCAGTAATTCTTCGTAAGGCCTTTGGTGGCGCTTACATAGGAATGGACAGCAAGGGAATCGGCGCTGACCTTGTGTATGCATGGCCAATAGCGGAGCTTGCAGTAATGGGTGCCGAGGGTGCTGTTAACATTATTTCAAGTAAGGCAATTAAAGGTGCTGAAGACCCTGAAGCAGCAAGAGCAGCGGCAATCAAGGAGTATGAAGATAAATTCATGAATCCTTATGTTGCAGCAAAACATGGATATGTAGATGAGGTAATTCATCCTGAGGAGACAAAGGATAGAGTTGCAAAGGCATTTGATATGTTAAGACAGAAGAATAAAGATGGAATAAAGAAGAAACATGGAAATATTCCATTGTGATTTTTACAATTGAGCAGGTTTTTTGCCTGCTCAATTTTTTTTAATATATATGCAACAAAAAGTTCATTATCTGCCACTTAATATATGTTAACAAATATGAGAGAGTGAGGACTGCAATAATGGTACCAAACCGCGATTCCCAGCTGTTTACTCAGCTGTATAGTAAAATATATAAGGATTTGTACAAATACGCTTTGTATGTTCTTGGCAACTGCCATGACGCTGAGGATGCGGTAAGCAGTGCAGTTCTTGATGCGTATGGAGCCTTTGACAGGCTAAGGGATGTTCAGTCTTTTAAGGGCTGGATGTTTGCCATTCTGTGTGCCAAGTGCAAAAGAACTCTTAAGACCTACGTCAATAAGTCGGTTGAACTTCCGGGTAACCTGGAAACGGATACCAATATTAATGAAGAGTACGTGGATGTCAGGAATTCTTTTGCCCGTCTGGGGGACAGAGAACGGCAGATAGTAGCATTGGCTGTTCTTGGAGGATATTCCAGCGCAGAGATAGGAAAAATGCTTCACATGAATGCAAGTACCGTACGTTCTGTTCAAAAGCGCGCTTTGGACAAAATGAAAAAAGAGCTTATATGATGGTGGAAATGGAAAGGATGTATATATATGGATGATATGAAGATTAGAGAGCTGATTGAAAAGGATTCTTTGGAGATACCGAACAGCTTACAGCCTGATAATATCAGAAAAATGCTGGATAATACAACGGATGGCAGACATAAGAGAAAAACTGGCAGAATATTTGCTTTTACCGGAGGGGCAGCAGCTATTGCCGCAGGAGTGATATTATGCATAATATTGCTAAACAGCAGACCTGTTGGCAACCATATGACAGCAGATGATAAGTATTCAACGGTATATGACAGAATAATCAGCTCCGTTGACAACAAGAGCGAAGACCTGGCGTGGGGAGCAGAGGAAAATGGCGGAACAGAGGAATTTTCAGAGACCAATACACAGGTTGATGGAATTGATGAAATTAATAAGATTCAGACTGATGGACACCAGATATACGCTATTAATGATTTCAGGAATGAGATAATTGTATATGATGCATCAGATGGCGTAATGAATCAGATTAATACAATTGTAATTAAGGATCGCTGGGAGGTTAATGGCATATATCTTATGTCGGATAAGCAGCTGCTTATTGTTGTAAGCTCCACACCTTTACAGACAACAGCCAGTTATTATGACATCAGTAATCTGTCAGATATTACAATGACCAGTCAGGTAACCCAGTCAGGAGTATATGGCTCCTCCAGAATAAAAGATGATTATCTCTATGTATTCAGTGAATATAGCGTATATGACAGTGATATTAAAAAGGATGATTACGAAACCTATATTGCTCAGGTTAATGGAGAATGTGTTGTACAGGAAAGTTATATTTTTTCAGACAATAATGATGGTGCGGACCAGACTGTTATATCTGCTCAGAATATTACCAGACCGCAGGAGGAGCATAATCAGCTTGTGCTCCTTGGAAATGGCGATAATTATTATGTGTCTCAGAAATATATATATATGTATTCCTGGGATATTGCGGATGATAATCAGGAGGGTGAATATTACAATACAACTGAGATAACAAGAATAGCATATAACAAGATTAATTTTGCAGCTACCGGAACAGTCCATGTTCCAGGTTCAGTTGATGGAAGATATGCCTTTAATGAAAAGGATGGTTATTTGAGAATTGCAACCACAGTGAATCCATATAAAATATCTATTCAGGGAGATGTTCAGTCCTATGAAGCACTTGAACGCTATTCAGGAATATATATATATGATAATTCATTGAAGCCTGCAGGACAGCTGGATGGAATCGCTCCGGGAGAGCAGATTAAATCTGTTAATTATATTGATGATACAGCATATATAGTTACATTTCTTAATACTGACCCATTATTCAAAATAGATGTGTCAGACCCTGCAGAGCCAAAGCTTATTGGGCAGCTTGAGATAACCGGATATTCAGAGTATCTGACCCAGTGGACGGATGGACTTTTACTGGGAATAGGACTTGAGGCTGATACCAATGGAGTGGTTAGCGGACTTAAGCTTAATATGTATTCCATATCAGGCAGTACAGACCCGAAGACTATTGACTCAACTGCCATAGACTATCCTGACAGCTATATAGGACTTCCATGGGAGGATAACCCGGAATACATTATGCTTGATAGAGATAAGTCAATTGTAGGATTTCCATATATGATATTTTCCTATGAGGACCAGCCAGCGAAAAATATGTACGCTCTTTATAAATATTCGGAGGATGGATTTACCTGCCTTGGTCAGATTGATGGTAATACAAAGGGTATGATGATGTCTGTATATATTGGCAGTTACGTATATGTAACAGATACAGAAGGAAAAAATAACCAGACAATAGCTTTAGATTAAATGATTAGGAGAGCGGTTTTTTGATTTTCATCTTGCAAAAAACTGCTCTCTGTGATATTATATAACACGTCGTTAAGACATAATCCTATAGATTGATGCGGGTGTAGTTCAATGGTAGAACACTAGCCTTCCAAGCTAGATACGTGGGTTCGATTCCCATCACCCGCTTATTTTTATGCAATGAATCAAAAAAAGCTTTTGCAACGCAGATAACTGCTGATGCAAAAGCTTTTTGCTTTAATGTACGTAATTAACGAAGAATCATTGTAGTATAAGACATATTGTATTCTATACTGCTCATTGAATTCCAGAAATCCGGTGATGTAACTAATGAACCTACAATTGCAAATGCAATAATCACATAGATAAGGCAGAGTGATGATAAAATAATACCGATAAGTCCACAGATAAAGCCTGCCTGTGAAAATCCGATATGCTTACCGCCGTTGCTCTTCTTGTAGCTGCCCTGAAGAACTAAAGCTACGATTGCAAGTGCAATACCAACAATACCATAGCACCAGCACATAACGATTGAAAGAATACCACATACCATTGCGGCAATTGCCTTGCCCTTAGGTGCATCAGGTGTGTTCTGTGGCATATTGTAGTTATAGTTCTGGTTGTAATTAGGCTGCTGATTTGGTTCTGGATTGTATGTATAGTTGTTGTAATTATTATTACCGTTATCCATTACTAATCCCTCCTGAGTTTTATATTTTTCGTGTTAATTATATGCAATACATGTGCAAAAGTCAATGAAAGTCTGGAAAATCATGGAATCATTGCAATATGGAATACCAGAAGAACAATATTCTTTACAAGGAAATTAACTGTAAGCAGTATTATTCCAATAACTATGTACAGCTTACGAAACTTAATACCCTTGACTTTTCCGTGAGTTATGTATCTCAGTGTCTGGCTTATGTAAAAAACAGCACCAAAAATAACTGCATAGGTTACAAATGCATTACAGTACAGACTTAACAGTGGGTGGCCTGTAAGCAGGTAGAACAGCGCATGTGTTCCTCCGCAGCCAGGACAGTATATGTGAAATACCTGTTTGAAAAAGCAGAAGCTAAGCAGGTCTATTGGAGTATATGCCTTTAACAGCAGAAGTATTACACTGAGAAATGCACACAGGAGTGCAACAAACAGGCCAATAACATAGAGCTCAGCTTCAGTATCGTTGTTTTTTAATAATGTTTTAAGTGTTATTTTATCATTCATACGTTGAATCTTACTATTAATTGTCATTAACTGCAAGAACTTTTCCAATAAAATATACCTAAATTTTACCTTTAATTTACTGCGGCTTGATTTGTATTTTAGCTTACGCCCCTATTATTAGATTGTAAAACAATTAAGATTGTGAAAGGAAAAGAAAATGAGAAAAAGACAGTTAATTGCAGGGGTAATGCTTGCTGTTATGGCATTAAGTACCATTGGTGCAGGTGCTACGCCGATATCAGCAGTGGAAACAGCACCACAGTCAAATAGCTATACCTTCAATGATGAAGGCTTGTGGCTTACAGAAATATACCAGAATGATGTTAACAGAAGTAAACAAAATTCAAATTATCTACCAATCAAGACATATGCATCAGGCGATAATGATGTTATGGAATTTATCGAAATAACCAGTACCTATGATGAGGCTGTGAGCCTGAATTCCATGTATGATGTATATTATGGAAGCAAGGTGATTAATTTTACTGATATGGCAGGCAGCAGTGATATAACAATTAATGCCGGAGAGACCTTTATTATCTGGAACAGCAGAGGTGACCTTGGAATAACACTTCCAACAGAGGCAGAATTAAGAGAAGAGCTTGATATAGCTGATGGAGTTAGAATCCTTAAGGGTGTTACAGGAGCAGCAGGTGGAGGCTGGTCAGCAGATGGAGCAGTATTTTCACTTAAGACCAAAAGCGATGGTGCTGCAATTTCTACATTCAAAGCTGTTACAGCAGTTAATACAGCAGACGGATTGTCTGTAGAGCTTAAAATACCTGATTTGGGCAATGAAATGGAGGTATATCGTAATCTTACACTTCCATCTGCCGGAATCGCATATTCAGGGCAGCTTAATGGACTTGGTCAGGCAAAGGTAACGGATGAAAGCTCTACAAAGGGAGTTTTCATAACCGAAGTGCGTCCTAATGATATTGACAGAGCAAGCGCATATGGAACCGGTGATGATTACATGGAATGCCTTGAAATTATTAATACAACAGACCATGCAGTTGACCTTAATACAGATTATCAGCTTGCATATGTAATCAAGGAGGGTCAGGTTAAGCCTCTCACACTTTATACATATGATGAGAGTGCAGCAGGTCATGTAGGTTCGTCTGACAATTCTATTCTTAAGGCAGGACAGACAGCAGTTTTGTGGTGCTATAGAGAAAGCTATCTTACAGAGGCTACAAGCTTTCCAACAGAAGCAGATTTTAGAAGTACATATAATATATCAGATGATGTTGCAGTATATATGTTTACCAACCAGAATGGACTTGGTAATACCAATCGTTCATTTCAGCTGTATAAGTTGGGCGCAGACTCAAGAACCTTAGTTTCAAGCTACAGCTGGGATGGTACAACAGATTGTAAGAACAATAAGTCAGTTACACTTCAGGTTAATCCTGAAGGACCTGAAATGCTGGTTCTTGGCAGACAGGTTACTTCTACAATGGGAGTAGTTGACCCGACACAGTATGCGTATCTTAAGGATGATGGCTCAAGCATGACAATCAGACTTGCAGATGGCGAAAGCGTTCCGGAATCAGTAATGCAGGGTGAGGATATAAGAGTTAATTTCCATTATGAGGTATCTGCAGGATTACCAAGAACAGGAATCACCACCTATTATCGTTTTGATGGCGAAGGAAGCTGGTACAGCTCCACAGAGGCAACAAGAAGAGTGCCTAATCTGTACGAGGTAAAAATACCGGCAGACCAGCTTTTCTCACATGATTATGTAGAATTCTACGTAAGTGCTGATAACAGATACCGCAGCTCATTAACTGAAATGTATACCATTCAGATTGACAAGCTTAATGACGTTGATGGTATTCGTACCAATATCAGTGAAAATGAAGAGGTAAGCGGTACAATTACAGTTACAGCCAATGATGGTGGAACTAATGCAGCCTCTGAAATATATATTGATGGAGTGAAATATGACACAACACCTGTAATGGAGGATGGAGCATATTTTACCTTTGAGGCTACAGGAAGAGACAGCTATTTCCATAATGCGGTAACAACTACAGACAATGAGATTATTGCATCAATTATCAAATGGCAGTATCGTACCCTTGATGGACAGGCAATTAAAATAGATAACAGCTATTTTACATATAATCAGGAAACAGGTGCTTATGATATAACCCTCCGCTTCTGGGCAGGCTCTAAGGGCGCAACAGTTGAGGATTTGCTGGTACCTAATGATAATCGTGAGGACTTTACAGTATCCGAGCTTGCAATGAGACTTATTAACGGAAATGTGTATTATCCTACAGCGATTGGACCGGATGCAGATGATACTAAGGATAAGACCAATTTAAGCCTTGCCTTTGATGCTGTTCATTCAATTGGTGATTCAGCGGGCTGGTGTCCACATATGGATGTAAGCTTTAGTATACCTGCAGCAGAGGTTACAGCAGTAGGCGCTGAGCTTGATACACAGGAGTTAGCTGACGGTACACATGTATTAAAGGTAACTAATGGAACGAGTACAAAGGAAGTTAATTTTATTGTAGATAATGCAGAACCTGAAATTGTTATGGGAATTGAGGATGGTCAGGAGCTTGCAGGCAATATAACTATTAATCCACAGATTACAGATGGCAACACAGTTGCAGATATAGCAGTAAGCCTTGATGGAGAGAGCATAACAGCACCATATGCCACAACAGCTTACGAGCTTGGCAAGGGTGAGCATACATTATCCGTAATAACTAAAGATAATGCAGGTAATGAGAATCAGAAAACAGTAACATTTACAATCAGTAATATTGATATTGCAGTGAATGAAGCAGGCGCAACAGATATTACCTCTGACAGCGCATCACTTTATCTGTCACTTACTAATGCAGGAACAGATACCACAGCAGCATTTTATAAGGCAGAGGCAATAGATACAACGAAGGTAACAACAGAGACTGCAAGCGGAATTCTTCCATATATAACATACACTGTTAATGTGGGTGAGACCAAAGCTGCAGATACAATTATTGCAAGCTGGGACGGAACGGCCTCTAATGCAGACAGCACACATGCAAGTACAATGTATGTACTTAATACCGTGGATGGAAGCTGGGATACAGTTGCAACAGCTGATGAGAATGGCTCAATTAAGGAAGCCTCCTTTAAGGCAGCAGAGCACGTGGCAGATGGTAAAGCAACCATTATTGTACAGTGTACAGCAGATTCAGCACTTCCGGATACGGATACAGCAACTGACGGAGTGGTTAATGTTAATGATAACTGGGATGGAGCATCAGTTCCGGAGGATTATGACTTTGCTTTTGCATGGGAGACTGATACACAGTATTATGCAGAGGAGTTCCAGTATCATTTCCTCAATATGAATAACTGGATTGTTGACAATGCAGAAGAGCTTGGAATCAAGTATATTATTCATACTGGAGATATCGTAGATGATTACGATATGATGTATGAATGGGAAAACGCTGATGAAGCAATGACAATATTGGATGAATCTGGTATTCCTTATGGTGTTCTGGCAGGTAACCACGACGTTGCAGGCGGTTCAGAGGAGTATGATTCATACACCACATATTTTGGAGAGGACCGTTTTACTTTACAGGATACCTATGGTGAGAGCTATAAGAACAATCTTGGACATTATGACCTTATCAGTGAAAACGGACAGGATTTCATTATCGTATATATGAGCTGGGATATTGGTCAGAATGAGCTGGACTGGATGAACGAGGTCCTTGCAAGATACAGTGACAGAAAGGCAATCCTTTGCTTCCATACATATACCAATGTAAAAGAAAGTGACAATACATATCTTGATTATTTTGGAAAAATGGTTCAGGAAAATGTTGTAGCCAAAAATCCTAATGTATTCGCGGTACTGAATGGACATTACCATGGTTCATCATATGAGACGGCAATGTTTGATGATAACAACGATGGTATTAATGACAGAACGGTATACCAGATATGTACAGATTATCAGTCAGGCTTTGAGGGCGGAAGTGAGTATGTTAAAATGCTGTACTTTGACCTGGATGACAACAAGATTTATATGAATTCATATTCACCATATTTTGAGGATTATAATTATTATGATACTGAGGTAGAGGTGCTTAATGTTGAGGGAGCAAGCGGAACAGGAATAGATGCAATGATTCTGGATGTTGATTTTACAACAGATGAGCAGAGCATTCTGGCAGACAGCTTTTCGGCATACATAAGCAGAGGCGAGGTACTTGGAACGGCAGGTACTGATAAGACCAGAGGTCTTGACAAAATAACCATTAATCTAGACAAGCTTACAGCAGATACAGAATATACCTGGTATGCAGTAGTTACCAATTCAGAAACAGGCTATGTTAAGACAGGTTTAAATACGTTTACAACAAAGTCAGCAGGCTCAGGACAGAATGCCACTAACCCACCTGCAGACAAACCAGCAGCAGGTGACAAGCTTGATATTGCAACAGGTGATAATAACCGTATGTGGTGGATATTAGTATTGCTTGGGGCAGCAGGTATGGCCGCCGGAGCAGGCTGCAGACGCAGAAATAAAGAGGTTTAAAATGGAAAAGCGGAATACAATTATAAAACGTATGCTCCGTATAATACTTCCGATGGTGATTCTTGCAGGAATCATCATCGGAAGTTCTACGATTAAAAGAGCAGCAATTAAGGCAGATAATAACAATGTATATGCAAAGGCCAAAGTTATTGAAGTAACTGAGGACAATTCACAGGGTCAGCCATATATGGGAACTCAGAGGGTAATAGTAAAAATTACCAGCGGCAGGTATAAGGGACAAAGCTGTGAGCTTAGTAATTCCAATACATATCAAAGGGGAGCCTTTTGTGTAGAAGGAACCAAGGTTATTGCTCTGCTTAACGAAACAGACACTGGAGAGCTGGGTGGCTCCGTATACAATTATGACCGTACAATGATGATATATGTGCTGCTGGGTATTTTTGCAGTATGTCTTATACTAATTGGCGGTAAAAAGGGTGCAGCAGCACTGTATGCCCTTGTGTTTACCTTTGTGTGTATTATCTGTATGTACATACCTCTTCAATACGCAGGAATGAATGGAATAATAGCAGCGGTATTTACTGCAATCGTGATTCTTACAGCTTCCATATATATATTGAATGGCTGGTCCCAGAAAACCTTATGTGCAATTATTGGAACAACGCTTGGAATACTGGTTTCGGGAGTTCTTGCAATGATAATTGGCAATGCATCCAAGCTTACAGGCTATAATCAGGATGATGTGGAATCAATGGTATATATTGCCAACAGCACCAGACTTAAGGTGAAAAATATTCTGTATGCAGGCATACTTATATCATCTCTTGGAGCAGTAATGGATGTAAGCGTATCCATGGTGGCAGCAATGCATGAGATACACGAAAAGGCAGCGGGACTTACTGCAAAAGAATTATTTATGTCAGGAATACATGTGGGCCATGATATGATGGGCACCATGTCAAATACACTTATTCTGGCTTATGCCGGAATGGCAACAGGAGTTTTTCTTACAATTTATTCTTATGAAATGCCATATCTTCAGATTATGGGATATAATTCCATAATTATCGACATTCTAAGTGGTCTTTGCGGAACTATTGGCGTAATATTAACAGTTCCTATTCAGGCCTTTATAACGGCGTTAATAATTAAACGCTCTAAATGATGTAATCTCTATTGATAAATATTACGAAATAAGGTAAACTTCGCCTTAAGAGGTGACCTTATGACAAGAAAAGAACGGGCGCTGCTGATTACGCAGCGTCTTGATGAAAATTATACAACTGAGCTTACCTGTTATCTCAATCATGACAGTGCATGGCAGCTTCTTTTTGCAACAATACTCAGTGCGCAGTGTACTGACGCAAGAGTCAATATTGTTACAGAGAAGCTGTTTAAAAAGTATACCTGTCTTCAGGACTTTGCAGACGCAGATATTAAGGAGCTTGAAGAGGATGTCAGGCAGACCGGCTTTTATCATAACAAGGCCAGAAATATTAAGGCCTGTGCCGGAGAGCTTTTAGAAAGACATGGCGGGGAGGTTCCATCTGACATAGAAAGCCTTACTGCACTTAGCGGTGTGGGGAGGAAAACAGCGAATGTGATTCGTGGTAATATATATCATATACCAAGTATAGTAGTTGATACTCACGTAAAAAGAATCTCTAATAAATTGGGACTTACCAAAGAGGAGGACCCTGTTAAAATAGAGATGGATTTATATAAGATAATTCCAAAGGACCATTGGATATTATATAATATACAAATAATCAGGCTGGGAAGAACCATTTGCTTTGCAAGAAATCCTCAGTGTGACAGCTGCTTTATGAGAGATTTGTGCAGAACAGGAGCAGGAAAATGACCGGAACCTATGTAGCAATCGACCTGGAGACTACAGGTCTTAGTCCAGTTAATGACAGAATAATAGAAATTGGGGCAATTAAGATAGTCAATGGAATTGAGACAGAGCATTATGAGACTATGGTTAATCCCGGAATCCCCATAAGCAGCCGTATAACCCAGATAACTGGAATTGATGATTCCATGGTTGAGTCAGCGCCCGGTATAAATGAGGTAATTGGAGAAATTGTTGAATTTACCAGAGATTATATACTTCTTGGACATAACATTTCCTTTGACTACAGTTTTTTAAAGGCAGCAGCAATCAAGTCGGGCATGGAATATGAGCGAATGGGAATTGATACTCATAAGCTTGCCAGAAGAGCACTTCCTGATATACATAGCAGGAGTCTGGAGTATCTGTGCAGATATTTTGAAATAACCACTATTCACCACAGAGCGTTGGCTGATGCCCAGAGTGCAGCACTTATTTACAGTAAGCTGTGTGAAATATCAGATTCAGATAAGGACGTATTTCCACTTTCCTATAAGCTGCCAAAGCAGGAGCCTATTACCTGGAAACAGAAGGCTTTTCTTGAAAGCCTTATTAAAAAATATCACATTAATTACGATAAAAAAACAGAAGACCTGACAAAAAGCCAGGCCTCAAGGGAAATCGATAATATTCTTTCGGTATATGGAATCGACAGACGGCGCTAATCGCAGAAGCCCCGGATTTCGTTAAGCTTTTTAATAATTGCAGGCTTCATAATTGAATCCAGACGGCCGGCAGTCTCAATAAGCTGGTCTATATCATCAGGGCGGTTCATTTTGCGGTATTCATCTGCCAGAAGGTAATAATTGCGGCTGACGTCGCTGCCAATTGATATTCCGTATTTTAATATTGTTATTGCATCAGTGGACTGTCCAATTTCCAAAAGACGTGCTCCCAGCTTTGCAATTGTGTTAACAAGTATGATATAATTGTTGTCATATTCGGTTAAAAGAGTAAGGTTTGCGGCTCCATATTCCAGCTTAAGGTCGGTATTGCTGACACCGGACAGGTTAAGTATACGCTTGGAGGCAAGGATTTGTATTGTTTGCTGATATCCCTTTACCTCTTCATCTGTTGAACCACTAAGGGGAAGAGAATCAATTGGAATGATAATATAGTTAAGAAACGCCAGGTCCTTTTTACGGACGTTGTTGGCGTGAGCCTCTCTCTTCCAGAATTCCTCATCAGATTCATTATGAATACGGGCAGACTTCTTACGTTCATAGAAGACAACAAAGCCTATGATAATAGTGCAGAATAGAATTACAGGACCAAAATTATTCATATAATAACCTCATTTTCAGAAAGGATAAATGCTATGTTCAATAATAAAAAAGCAATGCGTGTGATAACAATCGTAATTGTTGTAATACTGGTACTCGCGATGGTTATTCCACTTGCAATTACAGCTATGCTATAAATATACATTTTTTGAACAATAAAGGCAAGTATGCCTTGTTTTTATGGTTGGAATATTGTTAATCTTATGGTAAAATATTAAAAACAACTTGAAAGAGAAGCATTGATACATGTTTGGCAGTAAAGTAACAGATACAGTATTAAAAAGAAGCGTGGTCAATCTGATTCAGCGTGGCCCAAGAACCGGGACTGATGCAGCCGTATTTCAGACAGAGGGCTGTAATATTCTCAGTTCAGTGGCAGTAGGACTTGACAGTGAAGCTGTGTCAGTTATGGCTGCAGTATATAAGGCTGCCAATAATATATGGGCAGCAGGTGGAAAGCTCCTTGGAATAGAAGCTTCTTTTTTATTGAGACAGGGCTATGAGGAGACTGAGCTTAAGACTCTTACAAGACTTGTGATGAAGGCATGTGATAATTGCGGAACCTTTTTGGCTGGGGGACATACTCAGGAATGCATGGGACTTGACCATAGCTGTGTAACTATAACAGCAATCGGACAGCGCAGCGGGGCGGTTCTTTCAATAAGGGATGTACAGGCTGGAATGGATATTGTTATGTCTAAGTGGATTGGACTGGAGGAGACGGCTTTGCTGTTAGATAATCATGACAGAATTAATAAGCTTAATGAGAGATTCTCCCAGGAATATATTGCTCCTGCCATGAATTTTGCCGGCTTTCTTACTGTTGAAGCAGAGGCTGCAGTCGCGGTTAGGCATGGTGTAAAAGCCATGCATGATGTATCTGATGGAGGTATATTCAGAGCATTGTGGGAGCTTTCAGAGGGTTCACATAAGGGCTTTGAAATTGAGCTTAAGGCTATACCGGTCAGACAGGAGACTATAGAGATTAGCGATTATTTTAATCTTAATCCATATAAGATGAAGTCAGCAGGAAGTCTGTTAATGATTACAGATAACAGCAGTGAGCTTATGAAGGCTTTACAGCAGGAGGGAATTGCCGCCTGTGTAATCGGACATCTTACAGGTAATAATGATAAAATAATCCGCAATGAAGATGAGATTAGATATCTTGATAAAAATTAGCATTTCAGGAGGAAATTATGAGAGAAGCAATACTTGCAGTTTTGGAAAAAAACAGCAGAATAGATATAGCAGATCTGGCAGCACTTTTAGGTGTTAATGAGATTGATGTTGCCAATGAGATAGCAGATATGGAGAAGGAACACATTATCTGCGGATACCATACACTTATTAACTGGGATAAGACCGGTGTTGAAAAGGTTACGGCACTTATAGAGGTTAAGGTTACTCCACAGCGTGGAATAGGCTTTGATGCAATAGCAGAGCGGATATATAACTATAATGAGGTACATGCTCTCTATCTTATGTCAGGCGGCTTTGATTTTACCGTAATAATAGAAGAGAAGACGATGAAGGAGGTTGCACTTTTTGTATCAGATAAGCTTGCACCACTTGAGTCAGTCCTTAGTACATCAACACATTTTGTTCTCAAGAAGTATAAGGACCATGGAACCGTTCTTGATACAGTTGAGGAAGACGAAAGGATGCTGATTACACCATGAGAAATCCATTATCAGATAAGATAACAACAATCCAGCCTTCCGGGATAAGAAAGTTTTTTGATATAGTCAGTGAGATGAAGGACGCCATATCACTTGGTGTTGGCGAGCCGGATTTTGATACCCCTTGGAAGATTAGAGAAGAGGGTATATATTCACTTGAAAAGGGCAGAACCCATTATTCAAGCAATGCAGGTCTTAAGCCACTGAGAAGTGAGATTTGCAATTATCTTAACAGGAGGTATGGTTTAAGCTATAATGCAGATTCTGAGACCATTGTTACAGTTGGTGGAAGTGAGGCAATTGACCTTGCCTTTAGAGCGATGCTTAATCCAGGTGAGGAGGTAATTATTCCACAGCCAAGCTATGTATCTTACCTTCCCTGTGCTGTTTTGGCAGATGCAGTTCCTGTTATCATGGAGCTTAAGGAAGAGAACGAGTTTAAGATTACCAGGGAAGAGCTGCTGGCAGCTATAACACCGAAGACCAAAATACTTGTTTTTCCATATCCGAATAATCCAACTGGTGCCATAATGACAAGAGAAGAGATGGAAGCAATAGCAGATGTAATTATTGAGAAGGATATCTTTGTTATTTCAGATGAGATATATTCAGAGCTTTCCTACAAGGATGGACATTGTTCCATAGCATCGCTTCCGGGAATGAGAGACAGAACAATTGTCATTAATGGCTTTTCCAAAGCATTTGCAATGACTGGATGGAGACTTGGATATGCATGTGGACCAGCCCTGATACTTAAACAGATGCTTAAAATACATCAGTTTGCAATTATGTGTGCCCCTGTTAACAGTCAGTATGCGGCAGTTGAAGCTATGAAGAACTGTGATGATGAGGTTCACGAGATGGTGGTTGAATACAACCAGAGACGTAATTTTATGATGACCAGATTAAGGGCAATGGGAATTAAATGCTTTGAACCATATGGCGCATTTTATATCTTCCCTAATATTGCTGAATTTGGATTGACGTCAGATGAATTTGCCACCAGATTTTTGCAGGAGGAACGTGTTGCAGTTGTTCCTGGTACAGCATTCGGAGAATGCGGAGAAGGTTTTGTACGAATGTCATATGCAACATCACTTAAGAACCTTAAGATTGCAATGGAAAGACTTGAGCATTTTATAGGTAATCTTAGGAAATAATTACAGGCAGGAGGGCCGGAAATATGGCCAATGAAATGAACAGCGAGTATATTAATCCGTTTCTTGTAGCGTCTACAAGTGTTTTGCAGAATATGTGCGGACTCCAGCTTAGTGGAGGCAAGCCATATGTTAAAACATCAGCTTTTGAGGATGGATATGTGGTAATATGTATTGGGGTTACAGGACAGATATGTGGGCAGGTGCTTATTGCGTTTAAGAAGGAGGTTGCACTGGATATAGCCTCTAAGATGTGCATGATGCCAATGGAGGAACATAATGAACTTTCATTAAGTGCATTATGTGAGCTTGGCAATATGGTGCTTGGCAATGCAGCCACAGTGCTTTCCACTAAGAGCATTATTGTGGACATAACGCCACCTTCAGTTATTCAGGGTAATTTTAGAATCGAGAGCAGCTATGCCAAGAACATATGTATTCCAATGACATATGATAATGACAAGATAATTGAGCTGGATGTCTCACTGGCAGAGGGTGAGTAAATGTTAAATATTGTACTCCATGAACCGGAAATGCCTGCTAATACAGGTAATATTGGAAGGACCTGTGTTGCTACCAACACAAGACTTCATCTTATTGAGCCGCTGGGGTTTCAGATTAATGATAAGATGCTCAAAAGAGCAGGACTTGATTACTGGGATAAGCTGGATGTAACAGTGTATGCGGATTTTGATGACTTTCTCAACAGAAATCCTGGTGCCAGAATATATATGGCTACTACTAAGGCTGCCAGAAGCTATACTGATGTCCAGTATGAGGATGACTGCTATATTATGTTTGGCAAGGAAAGTGCCGGAATACCGGAGGAAATTCTTAAGAGCTATCAGGATACAGCAGTGAGAATACCTATGTGGGGAGATATAAGGTCACTTAATCTGTCTAACTCGGCTGCTATTGTTTTATATGAAGCACTGCGACAGAATGATTTTTTGGGACTTAAAATGTACGGAAAGCCGCGAACCTTTGACTGGGACTGACATATGTCAGTCCAGGAAGGTAAGGCGGCTTTCTTTTTGCTTAACAAGGGGCAGCGCAAATATGAATTCTGTACCAACGCCCTCGGTGCTTATTACATCTATATATTCTTTGTGAGCAGTTATTATTTCCTTAACGATTGAAAGTCCAAGACCAGTTCCTTTCTTGTCTTTACCTCTTGATAAATCTGTTTTGTAGAAACGGTCCCATATTTTATTAATACTGCCCTTTGGAATACCAATTCCAAAGTCCTTTACGGATACCATAACCTTTTCACCACGTTCAGTAGCAGATATAATTATTGAGGAATCGTTGCTGCTGAATTTAATTGCATTATCAACAAGGTTATATATGACCTGTTGTATTTTAGACTGGTCAGCTGACACCATAAGTGATTTGGATGAGAGCACCAGTTTAAATTTGATTTTTTTTCGGGCACAGGTTCCTTCAAAGGTTTCAATAGTCTGTTTGATAATTCCTACCAGGTCGAATTCGCATATATCAAGAACCATTCCATCATTCATGTTGTTCATGGTTAAAAGATTGTTGGTCAGCTTGGTTAGACGCTCAGTCTCGGAAATTACAATATTAAGATATTTTTCCTGCATATCTACTGGTATGGTTCCGTCAAGCATTGCCTCAAGATAGCCCTTGATTGAGGTAAGCGGAGAGCGGAAATCATGGGAAATGTTGGCGATGAATTTACGCTGGTATTCTCCCAGATTGTCAATCTCTGACGCCATGTAGTCAAGTGAATCTGCCAGGCGGCCAATTTCATCATTACGTGACAGGCTTATTTTCTTAGAAAAATCCCCCTTGGCATATTGCGCTGTTATAGCTGTTACCCTGTTAAGAGGCTTATTAACCTGAAAAACAAAGATAATAACGGCAGCTGAGGTGAAAATTAAGGTAATCAGCATGGTAATATAATTAAAATTAAATACAGAATTGGCATCATAGCGTATAACTGAAAGTGGTTTACATAATACCACATAGCCTCTGACCACGTAATTGTAGGTTATAGGATAGTATACGCACAGCTGTTCCTCCTGATATACACCATAGAAGGTTCCCTGCATTGAATTACGTTCATCAAAATCTGAAGGGTCAAGGTTCTTAACGGCGGTAATTACATTGGTGCCTGTGTTAAGAACATTCACACCATTAGTAGAAAAGAACATAATATCGCAGCCGGTATAGATATCAACAGCGGCAAGCTGGTTATTCATACCCTCCAGTGACATGGCACCTGAGTAGTAGCTGGAGCCATAATTGGCAGCTATGTAGTTGGTCTCATCATACATATGGCTTAAGGTTTCGTCATACTCATGCTGATAGGTAAGGTATGAGCACAAAAAAGATATGGTTATAAAGCTTAATATTGTTGAAACGATGAACCCACCAAGAAATTTGTATATCAGTTTATTTTTCATTTTATCAGGTCCTATCTTTTGGTCTCGAATTTATAGCCGATTCCCCATACTGTTCCTATAGACCACTTGTCATGGTCATGTATCTTCTCTCTGAGACGCTTAATATGAACATCCACAGTTCGTGTATCACCTACATATTCATAGCCCCAGATATGGTCAAGAAGCTGCTCTCTTGTAAATACCTGATTAGGAGAGGAAGCAAGAAAATACAAAAGCTCCAGCTCCTTAGGAGGCATCTCAATCTGTTTGCCCATATATATTACTGAATAATTGCTCATATTAATTGTCAGGTCAGGATACTCTACATACTCACCGGTTGGAGCATCTGCGTCCGGTACTGCCGGAGACGGTACGGAATATCTTCTAAGCACAGCCTTGACTCTTGCCACAAGCTCTTTGGAATCAAATGGTTTTATCATGTAATCATCTGCGCCAAGCTCAAGTCCGAGAACCTTGTCGAAAATCTCGCCCTTGGCAGACAGCATAATTATTGGAACGTTGCTGTCCTTTCTAATCTCACGGCATACCTGATATCCATCAATGCCAGGAAGCATCAGGTCAAGGAGTATGAGATTAGGCTGAAATTTGCGGAAGGCTACTAGAGCACTTTCGCCATCATTGACAATAAGAGGTTCAAAACACTCCTTAGTCAGGTAAAGTGAAATAAGTTCAGCAATATTATTGTCATCATCTACGATAAGTATTTTCTGCTTTTCAGCCATGTGAGCACCTCATCATTCTTTAAATTCTACTATTGTTACACCATAATCACCCTCGCCAAAGGAACCAAGACGGAAGGATTTAACATGTTTCTGACGTTTAAGATAATTGTGTACGGCATTTCTCAGTACCCCAGAACCCTTGCCATGTACAACACGCACAGGAGAAATGTGGGACAGATAGGCATCATCAATGTATTTATCAAGCGCAATAAGTGCCTCATCAGCAGTCATCCCAATCAGGTTGATTTCAGGAGAAATAGATGCGGTCTTACTCATACGAAGCTTGCCAATACCGGAAGAGCGGTTCTTAAGCTTTTCCTCAGTGGTTGCCTCCTGAATAATCTCCAAATCCCTGATATTAAGCTTGGAATGAAGAATACCCATTGTTACAGTTAAATCACCCTTGCTATCAGGCAGGGAATGGACGGTTCCATCAATATTAAGACTGATAACATGCACCATGTCACCAATATGAAAATCCTGAGGTGAATGGTGACCGGCAGGACGAGGAGCATTGCCCAGCTGCTTAGGAGAATTCTTATCCATGCGTTCCTTAAGTCTTCGGCGCTCGGCCTCCATCTCGGATACACTCATGCCCTTGGCACTGGCTTTGTTAAATTTACGGATAGCCTCGTCAGCTGTATCCTTGGCATCACGAAGAATCTCTGCGGCCTGAGCCTTTGCCTTATCAATTATATCGGTTGAACGCTCATCAAGCTGCTCTTGTCTGGTCTTCAGGCGGCTTTTTAGCTCCTCAATCTCTTTTTTGTACTGCTGGATTTCAAGCTGTTCTTTTTCAATTGTAACCCTGCTTTTCTCCAAATCTGCTATAACATCCTCAAAAGCCTTGTCCTGTTCGCCAATTGAGGCTTTTGCATCATCAATTATATAGGCTGGCAGACCAAGCTTGCCGGATATTGCGAAAGCATTACTTTTACCAGGGATACCAATTAAAAGTCTGTAGGTAGGAGCAAGTGTTGCTATATCGAATTCACAGCAGGCATTCTCAACACCGGAGGTTGAAAGTGCGTATATTTTCAACTCACTGTAGTGCGTTGTGGCTATTGTAGTAACACCCAGCTTGTGCAGGCTCGTAAGTATTGAAATGGCAAGTGCCGCACCCTCTGTAGGGTCAGTTCCTGCGCACAGCTCGTCGAAAAGAACCAGTGATGAGCTGTCTGCTTTGTCAAGAATATTCACTATATTTTTCATATGAGAGGAAAAAGTGGACAGACTCTGTTCAATACTTTGTTCATCTCCAATATCGGCAAAAATATCATTAAATACCGTAAGCTCAGAGCTGTCCCCTGCCGGAATCTGCAGACCGGACTGTCCCATCAGGGAAAAAAGACCAACTGTCTTAAGTGTTACGGTTTTACCACCGGTATTAGGACCGGTTATAATAAGCTGGTTAAAGCGGTCGCCAATATATACACTAACGGGAACTACCTTTTTAGGGTCAATAAGTGGATGACGGGCTTTCTTGAGATTAATGTAGCCACGTGTATTCATTATTGGCTCACTGCCCTTATATGAAAGGGCGAATTTGGCTTTGGCAAAAATAAAATCAAGCTGGCTCAGCTGTTCGTAATCGGCAATAAGCTCAGTTGAAAAATTACCGGCCATAGCAGACAGTGAGGCAAGTATTTTGGCAATCTCATCTGTTTCACGAATGTCTAACTCCCTAAGCTCATTATTAAGCTTTACAACGGACATAGGCTCAATAAAAAAGGTGGAACCGGCCTTGGACTGGTCATGAATCATTCCAGGAACGTGTGACCTGTATTCAGCCTTGACCGGTACACAGTAGCGTCCCTCTCTCTGGGTAATTACTGCCTCCTGAAGGTATGACCTGTCATTGCCAGCCAGCATATGTGAAAGCTCACTTTTGATTCTGTCATTAGTATTACGCATCTGTCGGCGAATATTCTTAAGCTCGGAGCTTGCATCATCAGCAATCTCATCCTCAGAAATAATGCATCGTGATATCTCTGATGCAAGTGACGTAAGAGGATTAATGGAGTTAAAAAGACTGGTAAGGGAATCAATGGTCTCATCATCCTTATTGACACCATATTTTACAGCTCCGGCTGCAACACGCAGGGTAGAGCCGATATCCAAAAGCTCCTTAATACTTAAGGTACTGCCTATTTCCATGCTTTTAACAGACATGCGAATGTCCTTGAGTCCGCTTATTGACAGATTGCCGTTACGAAAAATTCTTGAAACGGCATCGGAGGTATCCTTAAGTGTAGTATTAATTATATCAATATCTGTAGCTGGAATGAGTGCTCTGCACAGCTCTTTTCCGGGCTGGGATGATGCATGCTCGGTGAGCCGTGAGATTATCTTGTCATATTCCAGTATTGTTAACGATTTAGTATTCATAGCCTTATATCCTTTCTTATTAATAATACATTAATTTTACTGTAAGTTCAATAAGTCAAACCTATCTTAATTCATATTAATTCGTGCAAACGTTAATTTACACATATGTCATAAAATGTTCATAATTGTTTTATATAATACTCATACTTGCATTGTTAGATTGGAGAAACGTATGTCAGAAGACAACAAAAATGAAGACCAGAAATATAATCTTTATACAGAGCATATTGTACCCGAGAAAAGCAAGAAAATTAAACAGCTTGCTAAAAAGGGCGGAACAGTTCTCGGTACTGCTGTGATTTTTGGACTTATTGCGGGTCTGGTTATGATAATAGTATATAGAACAGGAAGCCGTCTTACTGAGGATGAGACCTCAAGGCAGGGCATTGTACTGGAGGGTGATGAGACTACAGGTGAAGCCTCAGGAGAAAATAACACTTCACATGAGGATGTAACGATTAAGCCTGCGGAGACAACAACTGAGTCACCAACCAGCGAGACACAGCTGGTGTGGGATGAATCCGTGCTGGCAGGACTTAATGACATATCCGGAATGTATGGCTCACTTAAGAATGTAGTTAACAGAGTTGGAATGTCCTCAGTTACAGTCACAGTATCTAATGATGGTGTTGACTGGTTCAATTCCTCTTATCAGAGTGTAAGCGACGATTACGGAATTATTATTGCAGCAGATACAGACAGCTATTATATTCTTACGGATTATTCTCTTGTGATGGGTGCACAGCAGATTGCAGTTACCTTTGCCAATGGCATGGCAGGAGTAGGAACACTTATGGCAGGGGACAGTACAACAGGAATGGCAGTTGTCAGAACTCCGATTATACAGTCAGAGCTTATCAGAGTTGCCTCACTTGGTGATTCAGGAGCAGTTGGACAGGGAGATATAGTTGTTGCAGTTGGCAAGCTTTACGGCTTTGTAAGCTCTATGGGATATGGAATTGCAACAGGAATTAACAACACAATTACGGATACAGATTCATTTTTCAGTCTGATTAATACGGATATAGCAGGGACAGAAACCTCCTCTGGAATTATAGCCAATCTTAATGGAGAGATAATTGGAGTGGTTACAACAGGCTATAATACAGGCTCCTCCAATCTGATTACAGCATATTCAATATCAGATATTAAGAATCTGATACAGAACCTGTGCAATGGCAAGGCCAGTGCATACCTTGGTATTAAGGGTCAGGAGGTAACTGAAGCAATTAAGAATTCCTCAGGAGTTCCGGAGGGTATATATGTTGCTGCTGTAGAATCCGGTTCGCCTGCATATGCGGCAGGAATACAGACAGGAGATGTAATCGCGCTGATTAATGGCAGGTCCGTCAGAACTGCCCAGCAGTTTGAGGATAGAATGACAGAATGTAAGCCTGGCGATACAGTTTCTGTGTCAATTAGAAGAAAAGGCCGTGATTCGTATAAAGAGATTGAATTCAATATAACATTGGGTGTAGAATAGGCATAAGAATAATGAAAGATAGGTATATAGACAATAATGAAATTTATTAACACACTCAATGAAGGCGAGAAATTAAACGGCGTATATTTTTGTAAATACAAAACATCGGCTGTTACCAAGAATGGCAAGGAGTATGGCAGTGTTATTTTACAGGATAAAACAGGAACACTGGACTGCAAAATCTGGAATCCAAGCTCACCGGGAATCAGAGATGACTTTGACACGATGGATTATGTAGAAATAACCGGAGATGTAACCGTATTTAATGGCTCACTGCAGCTGAATATTACATCAGCACAGAAGGCAATAGAGGGAACATATGATGAGGCGGATTTTCTTCCTGTCTCAGAATATAATATAGATGATATGTATACAGAGCTTATGGGTTATCTTGCATGTATTAAGAATCCATATCTTGCAAGACTTACGAGAAGCTTTTTTGTTGATAATGCTGATTTTATTAAGGCTTTTAAGAGGCATTCCGCAGCTAAAAGAGTTCACCATGGCTTTATCGGTGGACTTTTGCAGCATACACTCGGTGTTACAAGAATATGTGATATGATAGCTAAGAATTATGATTATATTAACAGTGATTTGCTTATAACGGCAGCAGTATTTCATGATGTAGGCAAGATTTACGAGTTATCGTCATTCCCTGAGAATGACTATACAGACGATGGACAACTCCTTGGACATATAGTTATGGGCTGTGAGATTATTGGCAGAGCCTGCAGTCAGATTGAGGGATTCCCACCAGTTCTGGAAAGAGAGCTTAAGCATTGTATCGTTGCGCACCATGGTGAATTTGAGTATGGTTCCCCTAAGAAGCCTGCCCTTGCCGAGGCTATGGCACTGCACTATGCAGATGATATGGATGCCAAGCTGGAGACCTTTAAAGAGGCATTGGAGACACCAGTGGGACAGAGCGGAGAATGGACCGGATTTAATAGAATGCTGGACAGCAATATAAGGAAGACAATAATCTAATATGGATATTATTAAGAATGCAGATTACGAATTAACAATCGAAGACATGACAATGAATGGAGAGGGCGTAGGCAAAATAGATGGCTACGCTCTTTTTGTGAAAGACGCAGTTACAGGTGACAGAATAGTTGCCAGAGTAATTAAGACAAAGAAAAATTACGGCTATGGCAGGCTTATGTCTATTATTGAACCATCACCTGACAGGGTTGAGGCAAGATGCCCTGTAGCAAGACAGTGTGGAGGGTGCACACTTATGGCCTTAAGCTATGCCAAACAGCTTGAATTTAAGAACAGGGTTATTAAGAATAATCTTGAGAGAATAGGTGGATTGACTAATATTGAGCTTCCTCCGGTAATTGGAATGGAGGAACCATTTAGATACCGTAACAAGGCCCAGTTTCCCGTTGGCCTGGACAAGGACGGTAATATAATTATGGGCTTTTATGCCGGAAGAACCCATGCAATTATTCCCAATGAGGACTGCCTTATTGGTTCAGATATTAATGCGCCAATTCTTGCCACTGTGAAAAAATATATGGAGAATAACCATGTGAATCCATATGATGAGGTAACCGGCAAGGGTGTACTGAGACACGTTCTTATCAGAACCGGGTTTACAACCGGAGAGATAATGGTCTGTCTTGTTATTAATAAGGACCATATCAAGAATCCTGAACAGCTGGTGGATATGCTTAGAGCCCTGACCTTTACAGAAAATAGAACAATCAAAAGTATTATGCTTAATATTAACAGAGAGAGAACTAATGTAATTCTTGGAAAAGAATGTGAGTGTCTCTACGGAAATTTATATATTGAGGATTATATTGGAAATGTAAAATATCAGATATCACCTTTGTCTTTTTATCAGGTTAATCCTGTTCAAACTAAAATACTCTATGAGACTGCTTTGGAGTATGCCAATCTTACAGGCAGCGAGACAGTATGGGACCTGTATTGTGGAATCGGAACCATCTCTCTTTTCCTGGCGCAAAAGGCGAAACAGGTCTATGGAGTAGAAATTGTACCTCAGGCAATTGAGGATGCACGTAATAATGCGGCAATTAACGGCATAACCAACGCTTTGTTCTACGTGGGCAAGGCGGAGGAGGTTCTTCCTGAAAAATATGAAAGAGACAATATTCATGCAGAGGTTATTGTGGTGGACCCGCCAAGGAAGGGCTGCGATGAGGCACTGCTGGAGACCATGGTTAAAATGCAGCCGGAGAGAATTGTATATGTAAGCTGTGATTCCGCTACGCTGGCAAGGGATGTTAAGTTTCTTACAGCGAATGGGTATGAGGTAAGAAAGGTACAGGGAGTGGACCAGTTCTGCCACAGCGGACATGTGGAGAC